>JBIKHR010000061.1:0-11344 GCA_044362035.1 Polaromonas sp.
TCATCGCCATTGGCCTGAACTATGTGGACCACGCCGCCGAAGCCGGCCTGCCGATTCCGAAAGAGCCCATCATCTTCATGAAGGCCACCTCCTGCATCCAGGGCCCGAATGACCCTGTCATGTTGCCCAAGGGTTCGCTCAAGACCGACTGGGAAGTCGAGCTGGGCGTGGTCATCGGCACGCGCGCACGCTATGTGTCGCAAAAAGACGCGCTGAATTTTGTCGCCGGTTACTGCACCGTCAACGACGTCAGCGAGCGCGAGTTCCAGATCGAGCGTGGCGGCACATGGGACAAGGGCAAGGGTTGCGACACCTTCGGCCCGATCGGCCCCTGGCTGGTCACACGCGACGATGTGCCAAACCCGCAAAAGCTCGGCATGTGGCTGGAAGTCAATGGCAAGCGCGTGCAAAACGGCTCGACCAAGACCATGATTTTCAGTGTCGCCAAGATCGTCAGCTATGTCAGCCAGTTCATGACGCTGGAGCCGGGTGACGTGATCTGCACCGGCACGCCACCGGGCGTGGGCCTGGGCATGAAGCCGCCGGTCTACCTGAAAAAGGGCGACGTCATGCGTGTGGGCATCGAAAGCCTGGGCGAGCAGGAACAAACCGTGGTGCCGTTCAAGCTCTGAGCTGGACCGCTGCGCACTGCCAAGGCCCGCCCCGTGCGGGCCTTTTTTGTGGGCGTATTCAAGCTCTGCCGCTAAAAAGTTGCCACTGGCGCCGGATTTCCTGCAAAATAGCACGATCGTTCTTTTCTACGCGCCATGTCCATTACCACCTTGCCCGTCAAATCCAGCGCCCCGCCAGAAGCCGTCAGCCGCGGCCAGCACAAGGGCCAGCAAACCAAAGCCGCCATCATTGATGCCGCCTTGGGCCTGGCCACGCAGATCGGCCTGGAGGGCCTGAGCATCGGTGCGGTGGCCGAGGTCATGCGCATGAGCAAGTCGGGTGTGTTTGCGCACTTTGGCTCGCGGGAAGAGCTGCAGATCTCGGTGGTGCGCGAGTACTACCGGCGCTTTGAAGAAGAAATCTTCAGCCCGGCATTGGCCGAGCCGCGCGGCCTGCCGCGGGTGCGTGCATTGTTTGCCAACTGGATGAAACGGGTCGCCGTTGAGCTGCAGTCGGGTTGCATTTTCATCAGTGGCGCGGTCGAGTTTGACGACCGCAGCGGGCCGGTGCGTGATGCGCTGGCCTCGTCGGTGCAGGCTTGGCTGTCGGCCCTGAACCGGGCCGTGCAAATGGCCCGCGAAGCCGGCCATTTGCGTGCTGACGCCGACGAGCAGCAAATCACATTTGAAATCCACGCCATTATTTTGGCGCTGCATTACGAGGCGCGCTTTCTCAAGACGCCCGGCTCCATGGCACGCGCCGAGAGAGCGTTTGAAGGCATTCTGGCGCGCTACGGCAGCCTGGCCAGCCGTAAGCGCTGAAGTTTTTTTAGTTTTTGAATCCATCGTTTTTTTCAGGGAGATTTCCATGCCTCAGTACAACCCGCCTTTGCGCGACATGCAGTTTTTGCTGCATGAAGTGCTGAAGGTCGCCGACGACTACAAGCACCTGCCGCAACATGCCGAGGTCGATGCCGACACCATCAACGCGGTGCTCGAAGAAGCCGGGAAGTTCGCTGCCGAGGTGACTTTCCCGCTGAACATCAGCGGGGACGCCGAAGGCTGTACGCTCAACAAAACCACGCACGAAGTCACCACGCCCAAGGGTTTCAAAGAGGCTTACGCCCAATACATCGAAGGCGGTTGGGCCTCGTTGTCAGCCGATTCGGCCTACGGCGGCCAGGGCCTGCCTTTTGCGCTGAACCTGTGCCTGTATGAAATGCTGAACTCGGCCAACCAGGCCTGGACCATGTACCCGGGCTTGTCGCATGGTGCTTACGAGGCGCTGCATGCGCACGGCAGCGAAGCGCAAAAAGCGCTGTATCTGCCCAAGCTCACCAGCGGCGAATGGACCGGCACCATGTGCCTGACCGAGCCGCACTGCGGCACCGACCTGGGCCTTTTGCGCACCCGCGCCGAGCCGCAGCCTGACGGCAGCTACGCGCTGACCGGCAACAAGATTTTCATCAGCGCCGGCGAGCATGACATGGCTGCCAACATCGTGCACCTGGTGTTGGCGCGTTTGCCCGATGCGCCGCTCGGCAGCAAAGGCATCAGCCTCTTTTTAGTGCCTAAGTTCAATGTCAGCGCAGACGGCGCGCTGGGCAGCCGCAACGGCATTTACTGCGGCGGACTCGAGCACAAGATGGGCATTCACGGTAACTCCACCTGCCAGATGGTGCTGGACGGCGCCATCGGCACGCTGGTGGGCGCGCCGCACAAGGGTCTGGCCGCCATGTTCGTGATGATGAACGCCGCCCGTCTGGGCGTGGGCAACCAGTCGCTGGGCCTGACCGAAGTGGCCTACCAGAACGCGCTCGCCTATGCCAAGGACCGGCTGCAGATGCGCTCCCTCTCAGGCACCAAGGCCAAAGACAAACCGGCTGACCCGATCATCGTGCACCCCGACGTGCGCAAGATGCTGCTGACCGCCAAGGCCTATGCCGAAGGCGGCCGGGCGCTGGTGATGTTCTGCACCGTGCTGATCGACAAGGAAATTCACCATTCCGACGAGAAAGTGCGCAAGGATTCCGCCGAGATGGTGGCGCTGCTGACACCCATCGTCAAGGCCTTCCTGACCGACAACGGCCACATCGCCACCAACGCCTGCATGCAGGTCTTCGGCGGCCACGGCTTCATCAAGGAATGGGGCATGGAGCAGCACGTGCGCGACAACCGCATCAACATGATTTACGAAGGCACCAACACCATCCAGTCGCTGGACTTGCTGGGACGCAAGGTGCTGGGCAACAACGGCGCCACGCTGACCAAGTTCGGCAAACTGATAGGCGCACTGGTGGCTGAAGAAGGCGTCAATGAAAAGATGGCTGAGTTCATCAACCCGCTGGCGCAACTGGGCGAGCAGATGACCAAGTTCACCACCGAGATCGGTTTCAAGGGTTTTCAGAACCCCGACGAAGTGGGCGCCGCTGCGGTGGACTACCTGCGCGTGGCCGGTCACCTGGTGTTTGGCTATTTCTGGGCCCGCATGGCGCAGGTGGCGCTGCGGGAAATGGCTGCAGGCAACACAGACCCCTTTTATCTTGGCAAGCTGCAGACGGCCCGCTTTTACTTTGCCAAACTCTTCCCTGAAACCGCCACCCTGATGCGCACCGCGCGCACAGGTGCCAGCGCGCTGATGGACACCGACGCGGCGCTGGTCTAAATCAACTTATAGAAAGAGACATCATGAAAAAAATCCTCGCTCCTCTTTTCCTTGCTGCACTCGCCTTGCCGGCTCTGGCCCAAATGACGCCGGCCGGCTTGTGGCGCAGCATTGACGACAACACTGGCGAAGCCAAGGCGGAGATCAGCATCAAGGACAACGGCAAGGGCGGCCTGAACGGCGTGGTCGAGCGCAGCCTGCTCAAGAGCAGCAGCGAGCCCAATTGCTCGCTGTGCACCGATGACCGCAAGGACAAGCCCAAGGTCGGTATGGAGATCATCCGTGGAGCGGTCAAAGCCGCCAGCGAGGACATCTGGGAGGGCGGCACCATCATTGACCCGGAAAACGGCAAAGTCTACAAACTGCGATTGACCCCGATTGAAGGTGGAAAAAAACTCCAGGTGCGCGGCTACATCGGCCCCTTCTACCGCAACCAACTCTGGCAGCGCGTTCAGTAACAGGAAGCTCTTCATGTCACGTTTTTCAGTGAAAAAAGTTGCTGTGCTCGGCGCCGGCGTGATGGGTGCGCAGATCGCCGCCCATCTGGTCAACCTGCGGGTGCCAGTGCTGCTGTTTGACCTGCCGGCCGCCGAGGGCCCGAAAAGTGGCATCGCCATCAAGGCCATTGAAGGCCTGAAAAAACTCAAGCCAGCGCCGCTGGGCGTACCCGAAGACGCGGCGCTGATTGAGCCGGCCAACTACGAAGAGCACCTGCCGCTGCTGAAGGGTTGCGACCTGGTGATCGAGGCGATTGCCGAGCGCATGGACTGGAAGACAGCGCTCTACGAGAAGATCGCGCCCTTTGTCGCGCCGCAGGCCATTGTGGCCAGCAACACTTCGGGGCTGTCGATCACGCAACTGAGCGCGGCCCTGCCTGCGGCCCTCAAGCCGCGTTTTTGCGGCATTCACTTTTTCAACCCGCCGCGCTACATGGCGCTGGTTGAGTTGATCAACACCCCGAGCACCGGCCCCGACGTACTCGACACCTTAGAGGCCTTTGTCACCAGCACGCTGGGCAAGGGCGTGATTCGCGCATTCGACACGCCGAACTTTGTGGCCAACCGCGTCGGCGTGGCCGGCATGCTGGCCACCATGCACGAGGCTCAGCACTTTGGCCTGAGCTACGACGTGGTCGATGACCTGACCGGCAAAAAACTCGGCCGCGCCAGCTCGGGCACGTTCCGCACGGCCGACGTGGTCGGGCTGGACACCCTGGCGCATGTGATCCGCACGCTGCAAGACAACCTGGGCCCCGGCAAGACCACTGACCCGTTTGCCGGGCTCTATGCCACGCCGCCGGTGCTGGCCAAACTGCTCGAGGCCAACAGCCTGGGCCAGAAAACCGGTGCCGGCTTTTACAAGAAACAGGGCCGCGATATTTTGCGGCTGGACCCGCAGTCCATGGACTACGTGGCGGGCGGTGCCAAGGCCAATGACGTGGTCGGCCGCATGCTCAAAAAGCCGGCCGGCGAGCGCCTGAAACTACTGCGTGAAGCCGAAGGCGCCGAGCCGCGCTTTTTGTGGGCCATCCTGCGCGACCAGTTGCATTACGCGGCGGTTCATCTGCAAGACATCGCCGAAACTGCACGCGACATCGACCTGGCCATGCGCTGGGGTTTTGGCAGCCGGCAGGGCCCATTCGAGCTCTGGCAAGAAGCCGGCTGGCTGCAAGTGGCGCAATGGATTCAGGAAGATATTGACGCCGGTAAAGCGCTGTGCATCGCGCCACTGCCGGCCTGGGTTTTCAAGGGCCCGGTGGCTGCGGCCGGTGGCGTGCACACACCGCAGGGCTCGTGGAGCCCGGCCGCGAAAGCCTTCATCCCGCGTCGGCAGCTGCCGGTGTATGCGCGCCAGCATTTCCCCGAAGACGTGCAGGGTGCGCAGGCCGCGTCGCCCGCCACGGCCGGCCGGACCTTGCACGAAGACGCTGCCATCCGGCTGTGGACGCTGGACGAATCGGTGCTGATCGCCAGCATCAAGACCAAGATGCGCGCCATCAGCCCCGATGTTGCGGCCGGTCTGGCGCGCGGCGTGGCGCTGGCTGAACAGGATTTTCAGGGCATGGTCATCTGGTCAGAGGGTGAGATGTTTTCAGCCGGTGCCGATCTGCAAGCCATGCTGCCGGCCTTCATGATGCTGGGCGTGGCCGCCGTGGAAGAAGCCGAGGCCGATCTGCAAAAAGTCATGCTCAAGATGCGCTACGCCAACGTGCCGGTGGTCTCTGCCATGCGCGGGTTGGCGCTGGGCGGTGGCTGCGAGATGGCGGTTTATTCGGCCCGGCGCGTGGCCGCTGTGGAAAGCTACATCGGCCTGGTGGAGGTGGGTGTGGGTCTGGTGCCCGGGGCGGGCGGCTTGACCTACATCGCTCGCCGCGCTTTTGAAAACGCGCAAAGCTCGACCGGCAAAGACCTGCTGCCTTTTTTGAGCGAAGGCTTTGCCGCTGCCGCCATGGCCAAGGTGGGCACCAGCGCCCACGAAAGCCGAAAGCTTGGCTATCTTCTGGAGAGCGATGTCATCGTGGCCCACAAGGACGAGCTGCTTTACATCGCTATCAATGAAGCCCGCGCCATGCACCTGGCCGGCTACCGCGCACCGGCGCGGCGCCTGTTTGCCGTGGCGGGTCGCGACGGCATCGCCACCATCCGCGGCCAGCTGGTCAACATGCAGGGCGGCGGCTTCATCAGCGCCCACGACTTTCATATCGCCAGCCTGATTGCCGGCGTGGTGTGCGGCGGCGATGTGGACGCCGGCTCGATGGTCAGCGAGGACTACCTCATGACGCTCGAACGCAAGACCTTTTGCGCCCTGATCGAACACCCCAAAACGCAAGAACGCATCATGGCCATGATGAACACGGGCAAACCGCTGCGCAACTGAAGCGCAACTGAAGTGACCTGACCCCAGCGAAAGACATCCAATATGCCCAAACAACTTCAAGACGCCTACATCGTCGCCGCCACGCGCACGCCCATTGGTCGCTCGCACAGGGGATTTTTCCGTCATACCCGGCCGGACGACTTGCTGGTGAGTGCGCTGCGCGCGGCGCTGGCGCAGGTGCCGACGCTGGACCCGAAAGTGATTGAGGACATTATTTGCGGTTGCGCTATTCCCGAAGGACCTCAGGGCCTGAACATTGCGCGCATCGGGGCGGTGCTGGCGGGTTTGCCGACCAGTGTGGGCGGCATCACGGTCAACCGCTTTTGCGCCTCGGGCTTGTCAGCGGTGCAGATGGCGGCGGACCGGATTCGTGTGGGTGAGGCCGAGATCATGATCGCGGCCGGCACCGAGAGCATGAGCATGGTGCCGATGTCGGGCAACTCGCCTTCGCTGTCGCCGGCCATGTTTGCCAACGACGAGAACATCGGCATTGCCTACGGCATGGGCCTGACGGCCGAGAAGGTGGCGCAGCAGTGGAAAGTCTCGCGCGAAGCGCAGGACGAATTTGCCTGCGCCTCGCACGCCCGGGCGCTGAAAGCGCAGCAGGCCGGCGAGTTCACGGCCGAGATCACGCCAGTCGAGGTGCATCAGCGCAGCCCCGATCTGCAGACCGGTGAGGTCCGGCACAGTACGCGCATCGTTAGCCTGGACGAAGGCCCGCGGGCCGATACCTCCATGCAGGGCCTGGCCAAACTCAAGACGGTGTTTGCTGCACGCGGCTCGGTGACAGCCGGTAATTCTTCGCAGACCTCGGACGGCGCGGGCGCGCTGATTCTGGCCAGCGAAAAAGCCATTCGCACGCACGGTCTCAAGCCGCTGGCGCGCTTTGTCAGCTATGCCAGCAAAGGCGTGCCGCCGCACATCATGGGCATCGGCCCGATCGAGGCGATTCCGGCGGCGCTGGGCTATGCCGGTCTTCAGCAGGGCGACATCGACTGGTTTGAATTGAACGAAGCCTTTGCCGCGCAGTCGCTGGCCGTCATCCGCACGCTGGGCCTGGACCCGGCCAAGGTCAACCCCATGGGCGGCGCCATTGCGTTAGGCCATCCGCTGGGCGCCACGGGCGCCATCCGCTCGGCCACGGCCATCCATGCCTTGCACCGGCATCAGTTGCGCTACGCCATGGTCACCATGTGCGTGGGCATGGGGCAGGGCGCGGCCGGCATTTTTGAGCGGGTCTGAACCGCATGCACCCGTTTGACGAGGCGATCCGCCTGCAAGCGGCGGGCCCGGCCACGCCCGACGTTTTCACGGGCGTCAGCAGCCCGGCTTACTGGAACATGGTCGGCCCCTTTGGTGGCATCACCACGGCCATCGCCTTGCAAGCGGTGCTGCAACACCCGGCGCTGCTGGGCGAGCCGCTGAGCATCACCGTGAACTTTGCGGCGGCGGCCGGCCCGGGCGCGTTCCGGTTGGTGGCCCGGCCGCTGCGCACCAACCGCTCCACGCAGCACTGGTTCATTGAAATGACGCAGCCAGACGCCGAAGGCGGCCAGAGCCTGGTGATGAGTGCCACCGCCGTGACGGCCGTGCGGCGCCAGACCTGGAGCCAGAACGACAGCCCGATGCCTGCCGTGCCGCTGCCAAAAGACTGCAGCCCGGCCGGCTATCCCGACAACCTGGCCTGGACGCAGCGCTACGACATACGGGTGGCGCGCGGGGATTTGCCCCGGCAGATGGACGGCAGCGGCGAGGACAGCCTGAGCCGTTTGTGGTTGCGCGACAATCCAGCCAGGCCCTTGGATTTTGTGGCGCTGAGTGCCATGGCCGATGCCTTTTACCCGCGCATCTGGTTGCGCCGCGCTAGATTAGTGCCGGCCGGCACGGTGTCGGTGACGGTTTACTTTCATGCGGGCGCGGCTGATCTGGCGCGCAGCGGCCAGGGCTATTTGCTGGGGCAGGCGCAAGCGCAAACTTTTCAGCAGGGCTTTTTTGACCAGGCCGTGCAACTGTGGTCCGAAGCCGGTGAGTTGCTCGCCACCGCGCACCAGATTGTTTATTTCAAGGAGTAGAAATGTCCGCCAAGCCAGAGATCCTCGTGCACACCGAAGCCGCGGTGATGACCATCACCCTCAACCGGGCTGAGAAAAAAAACTCGCTGACCGCCGCCATGTACGGCAGTCTGGCCGATGCGCTGGACAGTGCCGCCCACGATGCGGCGGTGCGCGTGGTGGTGATCCAGGGACACGAGCTGATTTTTTCGGCCGGCAATGACATCAATGACTTTTTGAGCGTCCCGCCTGACACCAGCGACGCGCCGGTGTTTCGCTTTTTGCGCTTGCTGAGCACCTTCGCCAAACCGCTGGTGGCTGCGGTCTGCGGCCCGGCGGTTGGCATCGGCACCACCCTGCTGCTGCATTGCGACCTGGTTTATGCGGGCGACAACGCGGCTTTCTCCCTGCCTTTTGTCAACCTCGGGCTGTGCCCTGAGGCCGCATCCAGCCTGCTGCTGCCGCAGCTCATGGGCCATCAGCGCGCCGCCGAGGCCTTGCTGCTGGGTGAGCCCTTCAGCGCCGAAACGGCGCTCGAGGTGGGGCTGATCAACCGCATCGTGCCGCCGGCCGAAGCCAATGCGCTGGCGCAGATGCAGGCACAAAAACTGGCGCTCAAGCCGCTGTCTTCGCTGCTTGAAACCAAGCGCCTGATGAAGCTGGGTAACGCACCGGTGATCGCCGGGCGCATCGCCGAGGAGATCAGCAGTTTTGGCCGCATGCTGCGCGAACCGGCGGCGCGTGAAGCCTTCACGGCCTTCATTGAAAAGCGCCGGCCGGACTTTGCCAAGCTCTGAAACCGCGCCCCTAGCGCTCAGCCACAATGTGTGAATGACATCCCAGAAAAAGGCCGCCCCGGCCACCCCTGTCGTTTTAGAGCCTGAATACATCCGCGGCCTGACCGAGTTGTTTGAAGAAAAAATTGTTTTCAATCGATTGCTCGGTCTGAAGATCGTCTCGATACGGCCTGATCGCGTGAGCGCCAGCCTGACCATGCGGGATGATCTGATCGGTCATGCAGCTTACAACCGGGTGCATGGTGGCGTGATCAGTGCCGCGCTGGACACTTTGGGCGGACTGGCCGTGCTGGCTGCCCAGGGCGCGCGCCACATGGACGAAGCGCCGGCGTTGCGCCTGCAGCGTTTTGCCAAACTGGGCACCATCGACTTGCGCATTGACTACCTGCGCCCTGGCATCAGTGCGGATTTTGAAATGCATGCCGAGGTGTTGCGCGTGGGCTCGCGCGTGGCCAACACGCGCATGGCCTTTCATGGCGCCGACGGCAAACTGCTGGCGGTCGGCGCGGGCGTTTACATCGTCTCCTGACCCTGCTTCAGGCCTAGCTTAGCCCGGCATTGCCCGGGTTCTGATTTCTCCCCCACCTCACAAGCGCTTTGCCAATGCCAGGCAGGCGCCAGCGTGGGCTCGGCTCGTAGTTGTTTTGTACCAGGTGCGCCCTTGGCAAAAGGGCCGCTTCGTACCCCCCGAATCGGGACGTAAGGCGCATGCCTGCGTGGCAAGCGATGCATACAGTTAATTCAACACATTGAATAACGCTTCCTTGTCATCCATCGCCAGGCCCACCCATGAAAACCCGTCCCGGAGAAGACCATGCAACCAGTTGCGCTGATGCCGCCCGCATTGATGAGTTTGCTGCTGGACGAAGCGGGTGGCTCATGGATGGAGTTTGTGTTGATCGCCTCGCTGGCGGCAACTGTCGGCACGCTGGTGGTGCTGGCGCTGGGCAAGAGCGTTTGAACGGGCAAACGAAATGACCGATTTCAAAGCCGTGCTCGAATTGCTGGCCATGTTGCTGGCCGATCCGCGCTACAGCATCTTGCTGGCGCTCTTGCTGATAGCCAGCATCAGTGACTGCAGCAGCTACCGCATTCCCAACTGGCTGACATTTGGCGGCACCACCTTTGCGCTGCTGTACAGCCTGGTAGTGCCGTTTTCGCCGCAGATGGGCTTTGGCTGGGCGCTGGGCGGTTTTGCGTTGGGCCTGAGCTTCATGCTGCCGCTCTACATGCTGGGTGTGATGGGCGCCGGTGACGTCAAGCTGATGGCCATGGTGGGCGCTTTCCTGGGACTGAACAGCACGCTGTACGCGGTGTTGCTGGTTTTCATCTGCGGAGGGGTGTCAGCGCTGGCCTATTCGGCCTGGCGTCATTCGCTGCAGCAGCTGTTTAGCAATGTCCAGTTGAAGCTGCGCACGCTGCTGGTGTCCAGCTTCGGTGGTTCGCCACCGGATGCGGCCATGAGCAGCCCGTCGGCTGGCCGCTTGCCCTACGCCGTGAGCATCTCGCTGGGCACGCTGATTTTTTTGCTCGCCCGTCAGCTTGGCTACGCCTGAGGCCCGCCGCATGACCTTTCTTTTTCTTTCTCATCTGCCAACGCCGGCTGCCACGCACTGGAAAAAACCATGAAAAACCTCAAGGCTTTCGGCCTGCTCTTTTTAGCCCTGGTGATCGGACTGACCGCCGCGGTGTATGCCGCCAACATGGCTTCACGCCAGACCCTGGCGTCCAACAAGATCGTGGTGGCCGCCGTGGACATCGAGCTGGGCGGCAAGATCACCCCGCAAATGCTCACCACCGTGGACTGGCCCAGCGGCTCGGTGCCGGCAGGGGCTTTCAGTGAGATCAAGAACTTGCAGGACCGCGTCATCAAGGTCGGCATCATGCGCGGCGAAGCGATTGTCGAGCGCAAGCTGGCGCCACCCGGATCGCAGGGCGGCTTGTCGGCCGTGATCGCTGAAGGCAAGCGGGCCATGACCGTGCGCGTCAATGACGTGGTGGGCGTGGCCGGCTTTGCCTTGCCAGGCAACTATGTCGATGTGATGGTCAACGCCCAGCAGGACAAAGCCCGCGGCGAAGAAGGCCGGCAAATCAGCAAGACCGTGCTCGAGCATGTGCTGGTGCTGGCGGTGGCCCAGGAAGCCGGCCGCGACGACACCAAGCCGCGCGTGGTCAGCGCCGTCACGCTGGAACTCAGCCTGGACGACGCCGAAAAACTCGACCTGGCGCGCAGCGTTGGCACTTTGTCGCTGGTGTTGCGCAACCAGGTAGACAAGCAGACCGTGGCCACTCAGGGCATCACTAAGAGCGAGCTTTTTGGTGAAGGAAAACCCATCCCGCAAG
>JBIKHR010000313.1:0-3462 GCA_044362035.1 Polaromonas sp.
ACGAGAGCCGGCGCTGGACCGATATCATCAGCTTCACCATCAATATGGAACAGGTGGGCGACATCATCGAACGCATCCTGATTGACATAGAGGACAAAAAGATCAAACCCGGGCGGCGCTTTTCAGAAGCGGGCATGGCTGAAATCTGCGAGTTGCATGACCGGCTGATCGACAACCTGCGTCTGGGCATGAGCGTGTTTCTCAATGGCAATGTGCGTGACGCACAAAAGCTGCTGGAGGAAAAAGCCCGCTTTCGCGACCTTGAACGCGCTTACGCCAGCTCCCACTTAGGCCGGCTTTCTGAGCAGACAGTACAAAGCATAGAAACCAGCTCGCTGCACATTGACCTGATCAGCGATCTCAAACGCATCAATTCGCACATCTGCTCGATCGCCTACCCCATCCTGGACTCCGCCGGAGCGCTAGCGCCCAACCGGCTGCGCCAGGCCAGCGTGCTGACGGGCGACAGTGGTCAGGCAGTTAGACGCTGACGGCGGGCTTGACCGCAGACCGCCACTTGATTAAGCTCCACCGATGCGTTTTAGACCCCTCAAGCCCGTTGCAGCCCCCTGCCTGGCCCTCGCCATGACTTTATGGGCGGGTGCCGCAGCGGCGCAAAACGCGCCCGCTGCCAACGACGAACTCGGGAGCTGGATGGCCGACAAGGGCCTTTTCACGCAAATGGCGCTGGTGAGTCAAAGCGTCACCAACAAGGCCTCCGAGCTGGTGGTCCACGCCATGGGCTTTCTGGGGGTGCCTTACCAGCGCGGTGGCAGCACGGTAGAAACTGGCTTTGACTGCAGCGGCTTCGTCAAGGCCATTTTTGAGCAAACCATCGGCATGGTGCTGCCGCGCCGTGCCGAACAGCAAGCCGCTGACACGCAGCGAATTGACAAAAAAGAACTGGTGCCCGGCGATCTGGTGTTCTTCAACACCATGCACCGCGCCTTCAGCCACGTTGGCATTTATGTCGGCGATGGCAAGTTCATTCACTCTCCCAAGCCGGGCGCCGAAGTGCGCATCGAAAGCCTGGGTGCCGCCTACTGGAACCGCCGCTTTGACGGTGCTCGCCGCGTCGGCAACGGCTCTGAAGAAGTGGGCAAGGCCGCTGCCGCCTTGCAGTAAGGCAGTGACCGCCCGGCGCGGGTGGTCATGACACTGACACTTAGAAAAGTGAACATCGTCAGGCTAGCGCTTACCCTAATGAAAAAATGACGTTTTCCCTCTGAGGGTGCGCTAGCATCAACGCATATTTTTGCTGTCTCTTAAGGAGTATTCATGTTCAAGCTCAATCGTCTGCTGACCTCACTGGTCTGCGTTGGCGCCTTCGCCTTTTCTGCATCCGCCGCCGCTCAGGGCCGCCTGACCCTGTATTGCAGCTCTGATGAAGCCTGGTGCCAACAGGCCAAAACCGAATTTGAAAAAGCCAGCGGCGTCAAGGTGGATATGACCCGCAAGAGCTCCGGCGAAAGCTACGCCCAGATCAAGGCCGAGTCGGCCAACCCCAAGGGTGACATTTGGTGGGGGGGCACGGGTGACCCGCATCTGCAAGCGGCCGAAGAAAACCTGACACAGGCCTACGTTTCCCCCAACCGCCGCCGCATCGCTGAATTCGCCATGAACCAGGCGAAGGCTTCCAAAGACCGCACCATTGGCATTTATTCCGGCGCGCTGGGTTGGGGCTACAACGAAGAACTGCTCAAAAAGCAGGGCCTGCCAGCGCCGCTTTGCTGGGCTGACCTGATCAAGCCTGTTTACAAAGGCAAGGTCCAGATCGCCAATCCGAATTCCTCGGGCACGTCTTACACCGCCCTGGCCACCCTGGTGCAAATGATGGGCGAGGCCGAAGCCTTCAAGTACCTCAAAGCGCTGCACAAAAACATCAACCAGTACACCAAATCAGGCTCTGCACCCATCAAGGCAGCGGGCTCCGGTGAAACTGTCGTGGGCATTGTTTTCCTGCATGACGCCGTGGCTGTAGCCGCAGCTGGTTTTCCCATCAAGTCGGTCACGCCTTGTGAGGGCACAGGCTACGAAATCGGCTCCATGAGCATCATCAAGGGCGCTCGCAACCTGGACAACGCGAAAAAGTTCTACGACTGGGCACTGACCGCCGAATCACAAGGCCGCGCCAAGGATGTCAAGTCCTTCCAGGTGCCGTCTAATCTGGACGCTGCAGTCTCTCCTCTGGCACCTGATTTGTCCCGCATCAAACTCATCAACTACGACTTCGTCAAATACGGCTCTTCTGCCGAGCGCCGGCGCTTGCTGAAAAAGTGGGACGATGAAGTGGGCTCCCTGCCCAACAACTGATTCAACGTTTTCCCCTGATGAAATCTGTCTGGATGGACAGGCCCGCAATGGGCCTGGTCCTGGTTTTTCTTGCGGGCGTTGGTCTTTTCCCCTGGTACATGCTGCAAGACGGTTTCTGGAGTTTCCAGTGGCTGTCGGGCTACCCCATGTCACCGGAACAAGCCCCCGCCCTTTTTCTTCTCCTGCAAGGTAAAAACCTGTGGCTGGCCCCGGTGGTCGCCATCGCGTTTCTGGGCCTGGCGGCAACGCTGGCGCCCTTGCAATCGCGCGTGCGCGGTGAAGTGATCGGCTGGCTGGGCTTGCTGGGTCTGGCCTACATGCTGTGCCAAGGCTATGGATTTGGCCTGCAGGGCTGGTCCTTTCCTATTTTGGGCGAATGGTTTGGCCAGACTGAACAACGCCAGTTCGGCATGGGCTACGGCGCGGTGGTAGCGGGCATGTGCATGCTGTGGATGTTCACCTGGGGCCTGTCGGTCAGCGGGCGCATCACGCAAGACCCTTTTGTGTCAGGCTCTCTGGGCAGCATCATCGGCTTGGTGGCCTTGTTCATCATGGTGCCAGTGTTTCAGATGCTGCTGGCGGCATTTCGGGGTGACGATGGCCTGGCCTTGAGCGCACTCCTTGATCGCCTGCTGGACCCGAAAATCTGGCGCCTGCAGTGCCTCAATGGTGTAGGCCAATGCGGCGTGGCCTGGAATTCATTGGCGCTGGCTGTTGCCGTCGGGCTGGGCAGTACCGTGCTGGGCCTGGCGTTTGCGCTGGTGCTGACCCGCACGCGCGTGCCCTTCAAGGGCTTTTTCAAATCCTTGTCCCTGCTGCCCATCATCACGCCGCCTTTCGTCATCGGCTTGTCGGTGATTTTGTTGCTGGGCCTCTCGGGTGTGGTCACCCAGTGGATAGGCCAGGTTTTCGGGATTGAGCCGACGCGCTGGATCTATGGCTTCTGGGGTGTTTTTCTGGCGCAGCTGCTGGCTTTCACGCCCATCAGTTTCATGGTGCTCATTGGTGTGGTCGAGGCCATCAGCCCGGCCATGGAAGAGGCCTCGCAAACCTTGCGCGCCAACAACTGGGTGACATTCAGAACGGTCACTTGGCCGCTGATGCGTCCGGGCCTGGCCAATGCCTTTTTGCTGGGTTTTATAGAGAGCA
>JBIKHR010000315.1:0-3450 GCA_044362035.1 Polaromonas sp.
CCACCCTGCCCGCCGCTGATTTGCCGGCCTGGCTGGCCGCCAGCCCGCAGCGCCTGCGCGGCGAATTTGCACTGGTGCTGCACCCGGCACCGCAAGCCGCCGCGGCCGATGACGGTGCGCGCGTGTTGCAGCTGCTGCTGGCCGAGCTGCCGCTGAAAACCGCCGTCAAACTGACGGCCGAAATCAGCGGCGCAGGGCGCAACGAGCTGTACGAGACCGCCTTGAAGCTCAAGAGCAGATGAACCCGGACGCCGCACACATCTGGCGCGGCCCGCGTTGGGCATTGGCCGTGTTGCTGGCAGTGCTGGGCATGCTCGGTCCGTTTTCGATCGACACCTACCTGCCGGCTTTTTCGGGTATCGCCCGTTCACTGGGCGCCACGCCCGCCGAGATGCAGCAGACACTGTCGGCTTATCTGTTTGGCTTTGCTTTCATGAACCTGTTTCATGGCGCGCTGTCTGACAGCCTGGGCCGCCGCCCGGTGGTGCTGTGGGGCCTGGCCATTTTCACGCTGGCCTCGGCCGGCTGTGCGCTGTCGCAAAGCATCGGGCAGCTGGTGTTTTTCAGGGCCTTGCAGGGCTTGTCTACCGGTGCCGGCATCGTGGTCTCGCGCGCTGTCATCCGCGACATGTTTGCGCCGGCGCAAGCGCAAAAAGTAATGAGCCAGGTGACGATTTATTTTGGTGTGGCGCCCGCAGTAGCGCCCTTGATTGGCGGATGGTTGTTTGTGCATTTGGACTGGCACAGCATCTTCTGGTTTTTAACTTTCGTGGGCGTGGCGCTGTGGACGGCCAACTTCAAGCTCTTGCCTGAAACGCTGCACCTGAGCCAACGGCAACCCTTTGAAGTGAAGCACCTGATGCGCGGCTACTGGGAGCTGGGCTCGAACCCGCGCTTTTTGCTACTGGCGCTGGCCAGCGGCATTCCTTTCAACGGCATGTTTTTGTACGTGCTGTCAGCGCCGGCTTTTCTGGGCGAGCTGTTGCAGCTGGCCCCGTCGCAATTTTTCTGGTTTTTTGTACTGACGATTGCGGGCATCATGATTGGCGCTTGGCTGAGTGGCCGCATGGCCGGCCGCTTGCCGCCCAAGCAGCAGATTCGCTACGGCTTCATCGTCATGCTGCTGGTCTCGGTGGTCAATGTGGTGGCTAACCTGGTATGGGTGCCGCAGGCCTGGTGGGCCATGTTTCCGATTGCCCTCTTTGCCTTCGGCTGGGCTTTGATGGTGCCGGTGGTGACGCTGTTGGTGCTGGACTTGCACCCGGAGCGGCGCGGCATGGCGTCCTCATTGCAGGCCTGCATCGGCTCGACGGCCAACGGCATCGTAGCCGGCGTGTTGGCGCCGCTGGTGATGCACTCCGCGCTGGCGCTGGCCTGGACGTCCATGGGCATGCTGGGCATCGGCCTGCTGGCCTGGCTGTGGCTGCACAGGCGCTGGCCCGAGATCGGCCGCGCTGTCAGCTTGCACTGAAGAAAAGCGCCTACAGCTCGCGCAGGACCACTTTGCCCGGTCGCGCAGAGTACTTGGTCTGGCCGTCAAGCTCTTCGACCTGCACGCGGCTGCTGCGCCCGTTGTAGACCGCTGTCTTGAGCCATTCGCATTCGAGCGTCAGCGCGGGCTGGTCGGCCAGCCGCGTGTGCCAGACTTTTTGCGCACCGTCCCAGCGGTATCCGCGCGCCTTGAGCGCGTCCTTGGCGTCAAACGGTGCGTTGGTGGCTTGCAGCCGGAAAGTGGGCGTACGCGATGCTTCGATCAGCCGCATCAGACCGCTGGACGGGGTGCCGGCCAGCGGTGCCATCAACACTGCCAGCAGCGCGTGGCAGTCCATTTCAGCGCGGTGCGCATCATAAAAAAGCCCCAGTTCGCCGGCCAGGGAGGTCAGCTTGGCAGAGCCGCGGCCCGCCAGCTTCCAGTCGATGTCGGCAAACGAGCAGGCCCAGGTGAGCGCCGCAAACTGCGGCAGACGGGCTTCTACAAAGGGCCGGTCAAAGCTGGCGTTGTGCGCCAGTACCAGGTCTGCGCCGTCCAGCAGGGCCAGCACGAGGGCCTCGTCCAGCGACTGGCCGCGCAGCATCTCGTCGGTGATGCCGGTGATGACCGTGATCTCTTCGGGCATGGGCATACCGGGGTCTTCCAGACCGTCATAGACCTGCACAGTGCCGACCGGCTGGCCAGTGGTCAGGTCCACCGTGACGCGCAGCAGCGCCAGCTCAACCACCTTGTCGCGCGCCGGGTTCAGGCCGGTGGTTTCGGTGTCGAGCACCAGCAGCGTGAGCACGGGGCCGCTGGCCGGCGGAAATTCAAGTTGCGGCACCAGGCGGCGCAGCACGCGGTAGTCGGGGTGCGCCTCCAGCGTGCGGGCCAGGGCTTCGGCGCTGCTGTCCGGGGCGACAACAGGGGCCACAACAGGAGTGACAGCAGGTGCAGGCTGCGTCAGCGCTTCGGGCTTCGGCTTGGCCGGGGCGGGTTGGGCTTGCGCCGGTTCATCAAAGCCGAAGCCAAGCTGGCTGCTGGCGGCGGGGCGCGCTGGTTTCATGGTGTTCTCAGGTCGGGGGTTGCGCGGTGCATTATCCAGCAGCCTCAGGGCTTGTTGGGAGAGAATCCCATAGCCCGCAAAACACAACCCTGGCCCGCATGTTCAATCGACACACTCCGCTGACTGAAGCCATGACCCACACAACCGACGGCAATGACTCCGGCCGCCTCCTCTCGCGGCGCGACACCTTGCTCGGCCTTTGCGCGGCGGGCCTGTTGGCGCTGCCGGGTGGGGCATGTCAGGCCGGCTCTGAGGCCTGGCGTGCGGTCGAGGCTGCCGCGCGCGGGCAGACGGTTTATTTCAACGCATGGGCGGGCAGTGCGCGCGTCAATGCCTATCTGCAGTGGGCTGCTGCCGAACTGCTGCGCCTGCACGGCGTGAAGTTGCAGCACGTCAAAATCAACGATGCTATCGATGTGGTCAAACGTGTGCGCAGCGAAAAATCTGCCGGTCGCAAGGACACCGCCGGCAGCGTTGACCTGGTGTGGATCAATGGACAAAACTTTGCAGCCATGCTGCGCGAGGGCTTGCTGTTTGGCCCTTTTGTGCAGACGCTGCCCAACGCCGGGCTCATAGACACCGTTGGAAAACCCACCACGCAAAACGATTTTTCGGTCGCCACGCAGGGCATGGAGTCGCCCTGGGGCATGGCGCAGCTGACCTTTTTTGCCGACGCCAACACCTTGCCTGAGCCGCCGCAAAGCATGCGTGAGCTGCTGGCGCTGGCCACGCAGCAACCCGGGCGCATCAGCTACCCGCGCTTGCCCGAGTTTCACGGCACCACCTTCGTCAAGCAGGCCCTCATTGAGTTGGGGCCTGACGCCAGTTTGCTGGGTCAAGCCATGACCGCCGGCAACTTTGAACGCCAGACGGCACCGCTGTGGTCGTTTCTGGATGCGCTGCATCCGCTGCT
>JBIKHR010000062.1:0-11266 GCA_044362035.1 Polaromonas sp.
AGCCGCTTGCTCGAGCACATGGCGCGTGCCGGCCTGGAGGTGGTCGATGCGGAGAATCTCAGGCCGCATTACGCCCGCACACTGTGGGACTGGTCCGATGCGCTGGAGGCGCAACTGGATGCGGCGCACCAACTGCTGGCCGCCGATGCCGATGCACAGCGTGCCGAAAAAACCCTGCGCGCCTACCGCCTCTATCTGGCCGGCAGTGCCCTGAGTTTTGAAAAAGGCTGGCTCGCCCTGCACCAGGTGCTGGCCACGCGGCCGGCCGGCGCCCAGTCGAATTACCCCTTCAAACGCGACTACATGTACGAGTAACGAGCGGTGCCGCGATTCAGCCGCGCGGATGGTGCTGCGCATGCAGCGACTTCAGGCGTTCACGCGCCACGTGGGTGTAAATGGTGGTGGTCGAGATATCGGCATGGCCAAGCAGCATCTGCACGGCGCGCAGGTCGGCGCCGTGGTTCAGCAAATGGGTGGCAAAGGCATGGCGCAAGGTGTGCGGCGACAAGGGCGCATGAATGCCAGCCACGCGCGCGTACTTTTTGACCAGCATCCAGAACATCACCCGGCTCATGGCGCTGCCGCGTGCGGTCACAAACAGGTCGTCAGTTTGCTGTCCACCCAGGATGTCCGGCCGCGCCGCAGCCAGGTAGGCGGTGATGCTGTCACGCGCCACCTGCCCAAAAGGCACCAGCCGCTCCTTGCTGCCCTTGCCCATGACGCGCAGCACGCCGTCGTTCATGCCCAGGTGATAGGTTTTGAGGTTCACAAGTTCGCTGACGCGCAAGCCGCTGGCATACAAAAGCTCGAGCATGGCTTTGTCTCGCAGGCCCAAGGGCGAAT
This sequence comes from Polaromonas sp., assembly GCA_044362035.1. GTDB lineage: Bacteria > Pseudomonadota > Gammaproteobacteria > Burkholderiales > Burkholderiaceae_C > Polaromonas. The sequence goes on from JBIKHR010000062.1 coordinate 844, forward strand.
CGTCGGGTGCCGCCAGCAGGGCATCCACCTGCGCTTCCGACATGGTTTTGGGCACCCGCAAGGCCTGGCGCGCCGACTGCAGTTTGAGCGTCGGGTCTTCCGCCAGCCGGCGCTCGCGCAGCGCCCAGCGAAAGTAACGCTTGAGCACGGTCAGCCGGCGGTTGGCCGAGGTCGCCTTGCTGGCTTCGTGCTTGAATGCAAAGTAAGCGTTGAGGTCGGCTTCGCACGCGGCGTCCAACTGCCCTCCGGCCAGCCCTTGGGCCAGCAGCCAGGCGGCGTACAGGGACAGGTCGCGCCGGTAAGCGGCCAGGGTGTTTTTGGACAGCCCGTCTTCAAGCCAAAGGGCGTCTATGAAGGCGTCAATGCTGTGCTGGCTGTCGGGGCTCAAGGTCATGGCGCAACCATAACCTGAAATCAAGTGCTGCTGCAGGCCGCTAAATCAGGTACTCAATTGACGCCACGGGCTCCAGCTGCAAAGGCCGGACCAGGCGTTTTTTGGCCGTCAGCATCGCCGCACAATCGGCAGCCGTCACAGGCTCTGAAAAATAGTAACCCTGAATCTCGTCGCAAGCCCAGTCAGACAACATGTTCAACTGGTCCAGCGTTTCAACGCCTTCTGCCACCACCTTGAGTTGCAGGCTGTGGGCCAGCGTGATGATGCCCCGGGTAATGGCCGCATTCCCGGCATCCTGGGCCATGTTGCGCACAAAGCTGCGGTCGATCTTGATCGCGTCCAGCGGAAACCGGTTGAGCAACGACAAACTTGAATAGCCGGTGCCGAAATCATCGATCGAAAAACTCAAACCGTAACGATGAAACTTTTCGATCATCTCCAGTGCCGCGTCCGGGTCTTGCATCAGCACCGACTCGGTGAGCTCGAACTCCAGCAGCTTCGGGTCCACCCGGCTTTGCCTGAGCACGTCCTCTACCGTTGCCTCGAGTTGCTCTGACGAGAATTGCCGCGCCGACAAATTGATGGCCACGCGCGGCACCGTCAAACCTTCTGCCTGCCAGTTGACGACCTGCTCGGCCACACGCCGCAGAACCCACTCACCCACCAGCACGATCATGCCGGTCTCTTCGAGCACCGAGACAAATTCATCCGGGCCCACCACCCCGCGCTGCGGATGGCGCCAGCGCAACAAGGCCTCAAAGCCGGAGATACCGCCGTGGCGCAAGGACACTTTGGGCTGGTAGAGCAAGAAAAACTCCTGCCGCTCCAAAGCGCCCTGCAGTTGCTTTTCAAGCATCTGCAAACCACTTATGCGCTGCCCCATTTCCTTGTCGTAGTAGTGAAACGCGTTGCGTCCCATTTCCTTGGCGTAGTACATGGCCTGGTCGGCATGACGAAGCAGAGTGGGGGCGTCCTGCCCGTCTTCGGGGTAAACCGAAGCGCCCACACTGGCAGAAATGAAAGCCTCTTGCCCCTGCAGATAAAAAGGCTGGTTCAGTTGCGCCAGCACCTTGCGTCCGACCAGGCCGGCGTCAGCGGTTTCATTCAATTCGGACAGCAGGATGACGAACTCGTCGCCCGACAGCCGGGCCACGGTGTCGCCCGCACGCAAACAGGCGGTCATGCGCTGCGCAGCCTGCACCAGCAGCATGTCACCCGCCTGATGGCCCAGCGTGTCATTGACCAGTTTGAAGCGGTCAAAGTCCACATACATCACTCCCAGCCGCGTGCCATCACGGCGAACCGTTTGCAGCGCCATCTCCAGCCGGTCCAGCAGCATCGCGCGGTTGGGCAAACCGGTCAGGCCGTCAAACTGGGCCATGTACAGCAGCAACTCTCTGGCACGCGAACGCTCGAGCGCGGCGTCCAGCACATACAGCAGACTGCGCAAGAAGTTCTGATCACTCTGGGTGAATTCCAGCGGCCGCTGATCGGCCACCACCAGGCTGAGCCGACTTTCGTCATTGGCCTGGGCCTGGACCTCCAGCACCCGGGCTTGACGCAAGACCTCCAGCAGGGGGCCGGCCGAGGTGTTCGACCCGGGGGGCTGGTCCGGCAAGCTGTGCCCGACCCAGTCTTGTGCCCAACCCGCCACGGCCACCACACGCTGGCGTGCATCGCCGGGCGGCTGCACGATCAACGCAGCATGGCTGGCCTGCAAGCCGGTGCAAACCATTTGCACCACTTCACTGTCAAGCTGAGAGCAGTCCTGCGTCACCAGGGCCAGCCCGCCAAACTCGGTGATCAGCTTTTGCCTGCGCACCTGGTCGCGCAAATCGGTTTCCGATTGTTTTTGCTCGGAGATATCAATGTCAATGCAGATGTAGCGGTCCACCTGACCATCGCTGCCGCTGTTGGGCACGATGGAGCGCCGCAGCCAGCGTTGCTGCCCGTTGGCTGACTCGAAAAGCACCTCGCCGTGCCAGATGTCCTGGGATGGCGTCCAGTAGTCAAATGCAGTCAGGTTGATCGAGCCGATGTCCACCAGACGCCGGTTCAGCAGCGTTTCCCGGCTCAAGCCGATCGCCGCGACAAAGCTGTCGTTGGCATAGGTCAGTCGGCCTTCGGTGTCGAGCTCGCAAACGATGGCCGCTTCGTCCATGGCGTTTTTGTGCAATATCAGTGAGTCCATCAGGGACTCAATGCGCTGGCCGAACTGAACCCGCAAGCTGTCCGCCGTGCGGTTGATCACTTCAAGGGTGTTGCGAATCTCCAGTGGGGTGTCTTCTGAAAATTGCAGCTCGGCATTGACCGAGCCGGCCAAAATTTCTTTTTCGTAAGACTGCAACAGGTCGAGCTTGCCCAGTCCCCGCAGCAGCAAAAAGTGCATCAGGCGCAAGCCCACCACCACCGCCAGAAAAGCCAGACCCAGGACTTTCAGCACCAGCGTCCACAAATTGGAAGCGATTTCGTTGACATCAAAGCGCAAGGTCAGATCGCCGTACTTGACGCCGCCTATGCTGACCTCACGGGTGACATCCGGTAACTGCGAACTGACAACCGCCACGACCCAGGCGGGCGCGCTGCTCTCCGATTTTTGACCCACCTGCAGTGTTCCACCGGTCGCGCCCTGGTAAACCGCTTCGCGCAGCGGAGAGTCCGGCACCATGCTTTTGAGCGTCCGGTGGATGGTGTCAAAGTCCCCGATCAGGGCGCTTTCAGACACGCTATGGAGCGAAAGATCTGCCATTTTTTTGGCACTTTTAACGCTGTCGGCGATGTGCTGCACAAACTCCTGGCGGATCAGCAAGACCAGGCTGATGGTGGCCGCCATCAAGATAGACAGGCCGTAAAGCCAAAAAATCCGGGAAGCCAGCGAGCGGGGTTTGCGTTGATTCATGCGCAAGGCCTATCGCAAACTCGCCGGCGCGTTGCGATAAAAGTCCCGGTAGCTGGCGTAGTCCTCATCACTGGCAGCAACAAAAACCACAGGCTTTTTGGCGTTGACGGTTTTGGCGGCGTCTTCCAGAATTTTTTTGCCTTGCGCGTCCCTGTGCATGCCCAAAAAGGCCTTGGCGACGGCTTGCAAATCGGAACGCGGCACCCGTGGGGATGCCATCAGCGCCAGGTCGTTGAAGGCCGGCGAACTCCACAAGACCCGGAATTTGCGTCCCTCGCGGACGGCGTATTCATCCGTCATCTGGGAATTGGAGCCCATTGCCCACACCCGCCCGGCCACCATCTGGCTGAAGGCGGCGTCCAAGTTGCCGGCAAACACCGGCGTGGCCGCAATTTTCTGCTCCAGCAATTGCGCGAAGGTGGTCTTGTAGGCCACCAGCGCTTCCGGCCCCGGAAAAGCCACGTCTTTGCCGGCCAGACCGGCGAGGGAGGTGATGGGGGAATCTGCCAGAACAATGATCTGGCCATGCACGGAGGGCGCCTCTCTACGGCCAAAGACCGTCCAGCCCATTTTGATGCGCTCCGGGCTGAACAGGTGGTTGGTGAAGCTGAAATCAGCCTCCCCCGAAAGCACCTTGGCAGTCGTTTCAGCCGAGGTCCGGCCCAGGCGCAGGCTGAGGGGAACCCCGCTTTTATCCGACACGTATTTGAGGATGGGGTTCCAGTACGTCGCCGTCAGTTCCAGGCTGTGCTGATTGACGGGCGAAAAGTTGTAGGACCTGTCTGCAGTGGGGGATACCGCCGGGCCCGGCGCCTGTGCAGCGGCTGGCCCGGCCATGCAAAAAGTCAGTGCAAGCAGCGCGGCAGCCCCGCCTTGACGATATTTCAATCCAGTAAAACTCAACATAGAATGATTCCAAATGTTTTAATAGTATTTTTATAACACATTGATACCAGATTAAAAAGTTAATGCGGGGCGGACCCTGACACCCACAAGGGAAGGCCAAAGCACCTCACTGACAGAAATAACCTCAAGCAGGAAAAGCAACCCATGCTGCGCAAATTACTGGTTTTGGCTCTTTTACTGGCGCTGGGCCTTCTCCTGGTGCCCCGCCTGTTCAAACGCTACCCGGCGCAGGCCGTGGTGAACGCACCCATCATGGATATGCGTTCACCGGTTGAAGCCATCGTCCTAGAAGTGACAGCCTTCGCGAACGGTCAATTTGAAGATGCGCCGCGCAATGTGGTGACGCTCAAGACCCGCTTGGCAGACGATCTTGCGGCCCTTCGCGAGCAGGAGCGTCTGCTCAGCACACGCGCAGGCAACTTTGTTCAGGACGAGAAAAAACGCCTGCAGATAGAGCTGTTGGTGCGTGAAGGCGAACTCAAACGGGTGGCCTTGGAACTGGCGAGCGAAGAGCGTGAACTTGGCCGGCAGACCAGCTTGCTGGAGCGGGGTTTTATCAGCGCGGCGCAGTTGGAAGCCACCCGAAACCGCAACGACAGCACGCAGGTGCAGCGCGACATCGCCAAAGCCAACATTGCCCGCGCCCAAGCCAATTTGAGCGCCATGACGAAAAACGGCTTTCTGGGCGAGCGCGCAGGCGGCGCAGATGTGAGCTACACCCAACAAAAGCTCGATGAAATCCGGCTACGCATCAGCCAGCTCGAGTTCTGGACCGGCAGCATGAAAGCCGGCCATGCCAGCGAGCCGCTGCCGCACGCCTCCATACAGACCCCTGGCATGGGCATGTTGCTCGGGCCCTTTGTCACGGCCGGTGCCTTTCTGGCGCCGGGCGACCTGATCGCGCATTACGTGATGTGCGGGCAGTCCTTTGTTGACCTGCGCGTGCCGGTGACCGACCTCAAGGACTACCAGATCGGTGAGTCGGTGAGCTTCCGGGTGGCCGGCGAGTGGGACTTTTACAAAGGCCAGATCAGCCAGATTCACCCGGTCTACCTGACGCACCAAAAGAACACGCTGGCCGTCAAGTCAGACGATATCGACCTGGCGGGCATTGCCCGCGTCTGGGTCAGGCCGGAAGCCGCTTTTTCCCAACGCATCCACCGCGAGCCCAACTGCATGATGGGCCAAAAAGTTCACGCCCAGTTGCCGCATGGCGCCAACTGGTTCAGACGCTCGACCAGTTTTTTAGCCGATGTTTTCTGAGATCCGGGACTTCATTGCACTGTTCACCGTCCTGGCCACCTGCGCCTGGGGCCTGAACCGCATCAGCCCGGAAAAGCCGGACATGCGCAAAATGGTCTGCTGGGGGGTCATGGGTGTCAACGCCATTTACCTGACCTGGCGCTGGAGCAGCACCTTGCCGCAAGACTTTGCCCCCGCGTCCTGGCTGGCCTGGATTTACCTGCTGATTGAAACCATTGCCCTGCTTGAGTCGGGCATTTTCTGGCTGTGCATGAGCCGCTTGCGCCCCGCGCCGGCCTGGACCCCAACGGCCTCGCCAGACTCGCCGCGGGAGGTCAGCAACCCGAAGATTGAAATATGGATCCCCACCTATCGGGAGCCGATCGCGGTACTTGAAAAAGCCGTGCTGGCGTCCAAGGCTGTGCAACACCCGGGGCTGCGGGTCCGGGTGCTGGACGATGGCAACCGGGCCTGGCTCAAGGAGCAGTGCCAGGTGTGGGGTGTTGATCATGTCACGCGCCCGGAGCACCGACACGCCAAGGCCGGCAACCTGAACCATTGCCTGAGCACAACAGAGGCCGACTTTGTAGTGACGATGGACGCCGACTTTGCGCCCTTCGAGGACTTTGTCCAACGCACGCTGCCTGCGTTTGATGATCCTCAACTGGCCGTGCTGCAAACCCCACAGACCTTCTACAACCCCGACCTGATGCAGCAGAACCTGGGGCTGGGCGGTGGTGTGGCCGATGAGCAAGCGCTGTTTTTTCGCGAAATCCAGCCTTCACGGGACGCCTGGGACAGCGCATTTTTCTGCGGCTCCTGCGCCATGATCCGGGTGAAGGCGGTGCGCGATATCGGCGGGTTTCCCACCGACAGCATCACCGAAGATCTACTGACCACACTCAAGCTGCTGACCCTCGGCTGGAAAACCCGCTACCTCAATGAGCGCCTGTCGATGGGCCTGGCGGCCGAATCCATCGAAGCTTTTTTTGTGCAGCGTGACCGCTGGAGTCGCGGGGCCATTGAAATCCTTTTTTTACCGGACGGCCCTTTGCGCAACCCCGCGCTGAGCCTGATGCAACGCGTCTTGTTTTTGCCACTTTACTGGGTGATCCATCCCCTCTTTAATCTGGCCATCATGCTGGCGCCAACGATTTGCCTGCTCACCGGCTTGCGAGTCATGATGATCGAAGACACGGCCGATGTGTACATGCTGGTCTTGCCTACTGTCGTGTTCAATTTTCTCTGCCTGACCTGGATCAGTCGCGGGCGTTTCAGCCCCATCATCTCCACCGCCCTGTCCATGCTGATGGCGGTTCGCATGAGCTATTCGGCGGCCGTCGGCCTGCTGGGCCTGGGCAGCAAGGTCTTCAAGGTCACGCCCAAGGGCGCGCAGATCAGTGCGTCCTCCGACCGGCTGAGCCTGTACTTGCTGACAGGTTTGAGCCTGCTGACCCTCCTGGCCATGCTTTATGCGGGCTGGGTCAGCCAGCATCACGCCACCACAGACCCCTCAACACCTTGGCTGATTTTTTTGGGCGCCTTCAACCTGGTGCATTTCCTGATCGCATTGGCACTCGTGGTGGACCGCCCACGTCAGCGCAGTGAAGAGCGCTTCGAGATCAACGCCATGCTGCCCTTGAGCTCCGCCTCGGGGCCGCTGGCGGTTCATGTGCTGGACATGAGCGCCAATGGCATGAAGTTCATCTGGCCGGACCAACAGCCGCTGCCCGAGAAGCTGGCGATTGAGATGGAAGGCGCACGCATCCCCCTCGAGCTGCTTGTGACCGCCAGCCAGCCAGACCCAGGCATTTTCCTGGCCCGCTTGATGACTGAAAACACCGAACAGCGCCAGGTGCTGGTGCAGTTTCTGTTTTCAGGTCGATTTGACCCTGTCGTGCAATCCACCCCCAGCTTGGCCGATGCCTTTAAAAAGACCACGCGTGCTGTCCTGAAATCTGCCCATTGAAAACCCATGAAAAAGTCACCCCTCGACCATTACATTGAACTGGAATCTGCCGACCAGCATATTTTCCGGGCCTATGTGGCCGCACCCCTGACGCCAGCCAAGGCCGCCGTGGTGATCCTGCAGGAAATGGACCAGCGCGGCCTGGGCCACAGCGCGGACCGGACCGCTTCTGCCGGCGGCGCAGTCGCCAAACCGGGGGTGAACGCCTATGTGCGCGCGGTGGCCAAAAGCTACGCCAACGAAGGCTACCTGGCGATTGCGCCATCAACTTTCAGCCGCGGCAGGTCTGGCCGCGATTACGGCTACCTGTATGACGAAAGCCAGCACAAGGCGCACCCGCGCATCGTCCGGCCGCTGCAAGCACTGGCCTCACCTTTGGTGATGCTCGACATCCAGGCGGCCATTGACTTTGCCAGCATGCACGCTGACAGCGGCCAGGTGGGCGTTGTGGGGTTTTGCTGGGGTGGTTTGCTGGCGTGGCGGGCCGCCGGCAGCATGAACCATGTGGCCGCAGCCGTTTGCTACTACGGCGGCGGCATGACAGGGGAGGAAGAGCGGGCGCAGCCCACCAACTGCCCGGTACTGACGCACATGGGCCAGGACAACATCTGGATGAGCCGCGAATCGATTGAGGCCTTTGCGGCCGCCCGGCAAGCGTTGGCCAGGCCGCAAGTGGAGGTTCACCGGTATGACGCCAGCTACGGCTTTGACAACCCGCAGCGCAATGCGTCCAACAAGTCTGCGGCACTGCTGGCAAACCAGCGCACCCGGCAGTTTTTAAAGCAACACCTGGGCACATAAAAAAAGTCCCCGGAAAACAAGTTTTCCGGGGACTCTTGGCGGGCATAAGGCCCTGCGGTCAGAGGCTTACTCCAGCTTGAGGCCGGCGCTGTCCACCACTTTTTTATAGACCTCGAACTCGGCCTTGATCTGCGCCGTGAACTGCTCTGGCGAGTTGGCAACGATGAGCGAGCCGGTGTCTTCGATGCGCTTGCGCACAGCAGGATCTTCGAGCGCCTTGCGCACGCCGGCGCTGACCTTGTCAACCACCTCTTTGGGCAGGTTTTTGGGGCCGAGGATGCCGTAGTAAGCCATGCGGTTCACCGGCTCCAGACCGACTTCCTTGAAGGTAGGCACGTCAGGCAAAACCGCCAGACGGGTCGGTGCTGCCACCACGATGGGGATCAGCCGCTTTTGCTGGATGAAAGGCAGCGCCGAAGGTAGGTTGTCAAAAATGATCTGCACCTGACCGGCGACGGTGTCGTTCAGGGCCGGGCCGGCACCGCGGTAAGGAATGTGCGTGATGAAAGTGCCGGTCAGGTTTTTAAACAGCTCGGTCTGCAGGTGGCCGATGCCGCCCGTGCCGGACGACGAGTAAGAGTACTTGCCCGGGCTTTTCTTGATCTCGGCGATGAATTCCTTGTAATTGCGGGCCGGAAAGCTGGGGTGCACGGCAATGATGTTGGGCGTTGCCGCAATGTTGATGATCGGCGTGAAGTCGGTCAGCGTGTTGTAGGGCATCTTGGGGTTGATAGCCGGGTTGGCGGCCGTGGTCGACACCGTGGCCATGCCCAGCGAATAACCGTCCGGCACTGCTTTGGCTGTTTCGTTGGCGCCCACCACACCGCCGCCACCGGCCTTGTTTTCGATCAGCACGGTCTGGCCGAGTGCCTTGCCCAGCGGCTCGGAGATGACGCGCGCCACGATGTCGGTGGTGCCGCCAGGCGCAAATGGCACCTGCAGCTTGATCACCTTGTTGGGGTAACCCTGCGCCAGCGCAGAGCCTGTGCCGGCGATGAGCGCCAGCGAAGCGGCAGCGATGGCGAGTAATTGACGTTTTTGCATGTTTCAGTCCCTTTCAAAAATGACTACCTCCGTATCGTAGCTTCAACCACAGCAGCAGCATCCTGTGGATTACGCATAAGGGCTTTCCCTTGCTGCTGGCGGTTATCCTTGAACGGTGAACTACGCCCAACTCCTTGTCCCCGACTTCTCCCTCATCCTGCTCGGCTACCTGCTGTGCCGCTACACCGCCCTGAACCGCACGGTCTGGGAGCAGGCAGAAAAGCTGGTCTTTTTTGTTTTTTTCCCGGTCCTGCTGTTTCACTCCATCATCAAAAGCCCGCTGGACCTGTCGGCCACCTCCGGGCTGATTGCCGCCGGGCTGGCGCTGGCCGCCACCGGCATTGCGCTGTCTTACCTGCTGCCCTACCTGCCATGGCTGGGCCGGCGCATGGACCGCCGCGAGCATGCGGCCAGCGCGCAAATCGCTTTTCGTTTCAACTCCTTCATTGCGCTGGCCATGGCCGAGCGTCTGGCCGGGGCCGAGGGTCTGCTGCTGATCGCCGTGCTGATCGGCGTGTGTGTGCCCATCTTCAACACCGCCGCCATCTGGCCGATGGCGCGGCATTCGCAAACCCATTTCGGCCGCGAGCTGGTGCGCAACCCATTCATCATTGCCACGGTCAGCGGCCTGGTGGCCAATCTGCTGGGCTTTCACATTCCAGACTGGCTGGAGCCCAGCGTCAGCCGCATCGGCGCCGCTTCCCTGGCGCTGGGCCTGATGGCTGCTGGGGCCGGCATGCGCCTGGGTTCGCTGGGGCGGGCCCGCGTGCTCAGCGTGTCAGTCCTGCTGATCAAACATATGGTGCTGCCGCTGGTGGCCCTGCTGCTGAGTTATCTGCTGGGCCTGTCCAAAGCGCAGACGCTGGTGTTGCTGGCTTTTTCGGCGCTGCCCACGGCGCCCACCGCCTATGTGCTGGCCGCCCGCATGGGCTACGACGGGCCGCTGGTGGCGGGCCTGGTCACGGTGTCCACGCTGCTGGGCTTGCTCAGCCTGCCTTTTGCCATCAGCCTGATCGGCCTGCTGCCTTAAGCGCCAGGGCTGGGGCCAGTCAGAGCCCATTGAATATGCTCCTGCAGCAAGGCGCTGGCGGCAGGCAGCCGGCTTTGCAGGGCCGCGCGCAAAGCGGCACGCTCGGCACCACCCAAGGCATCTGCGCCGCCACTGCGC
>JBIKHR010000063.1:0-11254 GCA_044362035.1 Polaromonas sp.
AATTTCCCCGTACCATTTCACGATTGAATGAAATGCAATCGACGCAATACCTGGCGCTGGAGCGGCGGGACGTCGATACCTCCATCACATGAAGTTTTCATTGTTCATGCTGTGTGCCCTGGCTGCTGGCCTGGCTCTGGCGCAGCCTGCGGCCGAAGTGCCAACGGCCGGGCGTGATACGGAAAAGGCTCAGATAGCGGCTGAGCGGGCAAGGATCGAAGCCGGCTTCAAGGCCGAAGAATCCGCCTGCTACCGCCGATTTCTGGTCAATGCCTGCCTGGAAGATATTCGTCCGCGCCGGGCTGTGGCCATGGCTGAGCTGCGGCGGCAGGAGATCTCCATCAACGAAGCTGAGCGCAAGGCCAAGGGTGCCGATCAGATTCAAAAAATAGAAGAGAAAAATTCGGGCCAGCGCCAGCAGGAACTGGCTGACCAGGAACAAAAGGCCAGAAACGACACGGCTAAACGTCTGGAACGCATCGAACAACGCGCCCAAGCCCAGGGCAAGACGGACGAACAAGCCAGCGCCAACGTGTCGGCCGCGCAAGTTCGCCAAAAAAACAGCCAGACCAAGGTTGGCGAAGCGCTCACCCGGCAAGAGCAGGCTGCGGCCAATGTTCTGGAAGCCAAGGCGCGCGCCGACAAGGCCAAACAAAACCGCGCCGATCGGGAAAAGCGGCTCAAGGAAAAAGGCCCCGCCACCGGAAAACCTTTGCCGGCGCAGCCCTGAACCCTGCGCAGAAAAACGCCCACTTGCTCACCAACCTGCACTCTGCGCAAAGGCGCCTCATCGACATGGCCATCGAGCATGCCGACCTGGACGCCATGATCGACCGCATGGCCGAGGTGTTGCCTATGGATGAAATCATGCTCAAGCGGCTGAAAAAGCGTCGCCTGGCCTTGCGCGACAAGATCGCGCAGCTTCAGTCCAGCTTGCTTCCGGCCGAGCCCGCCTGATGGACCTGGAGCAGCAGGTCGAAGAAGCGTTTGGCCCGGGCGGTGTCTTGTCGCGGGCGGCCGATCATTTTGTGCCGCGCAGCGGACAAACCGACATGGCCATGGCCGTGGCCCGCGCCATCGAAGGTGCCTATCCGCTGGTGGTCGAGGCCAGCACAGGCGTCGGCAAAACCTTTTCTTACCTGGTGCCCGCTTTGCTCAGTGGTGAGCGCGTGCTGCTCTCAACCGCCACCAAGGCCCTGCAAGACCAGCTCTTTGGCCGTGACTTGCCCAAACTGGTTGAAGCCCTGGGACTGCCGGTCAGCACCGCGCTGCTCAAGGGCCGCGGCAGTTATCTGTGCCTGCACCGCATGGAGCAGGCCCGCAGTGAAGCCCTGATGCCTGAGCGCAGCACGGTACACGCGCTGGCGCGCATTGAAGAATGGTCGCAAACCACCCGCAACGGCGACCTGGCCGAGCTGCCGGGTCTTGACGAGCGCTCGCCGGTGATCCCGCTGGTTACTTCCACGCGAGAGAACTGCCTGGGTTCGGCCTGTCCGCGCTTTCGGGCCTGCCACGTCAACCTGGCCCGGCGCGAAGCGCTGGCCGCTGACGTGGTGGTCATCAATCACCATCTGTTTTTTGCCGATCTGGCGGTGCGCGAGTCCGGTGTGGCCGAACTGCTGCCCACTGTGCGCATCGCGATTTTTGACGAAGCCCATCAGCTCAATGAAACCGGCGTGCAGTTTCTGGGCAAGAACATCACTACCAGCCAGCTGCTGGACTTTTGCCGCGACATGCTGGGCACCGGCCTGCAACTGGCCCGCGGCCTGGTCGACTGGCAGGCGCTGGCCGGCAGCACCGAGCGGGCGGCGCGCGAGATGCGTTTGTGTGTGGGCAAGGTCTACTCCGGCACCAAGCTGCGCTGGACCGAGTCCATCCCCGAGACACTTGACGCTGAAGCCTGGACGCTGGCCCTGACTCAGATGGCCGATGCCTGCGAGGAGGCCGCGCAAGCGCTGGACACTGTGAGCGAGCTGGCGCCGGACTTTGCGCGACTTCTGGAGCGGGCAGTGGAGTTTGGCGAGCGCCTGAAGCACTTTGCCGGCCCTTGCCAGACCGGGTCGGTGCGCTGGCTGGAAGTCGGTGCGCAGTTGCGCCTGGTCGAGTCGCCGCTGGACATTGCGCAGGCGGTTCAGTCCAAGGTGCTGGGCAGCAACCCTGAGGCCGCCAAGACATGGATATTCACCTCGGCCACGCTGGGCGACGACGACAAGCTCAGCTGGTTTACCCAGCCCTGCGGCCTGGCCGGCGCGCAGGTTTTACGGGTGGGCAGCCCGTTTGACTACGCCGTGCAGGCGGCCGTGTACGTGCCGCGCGATTTCCCCAAACCCGGCGAGCCGGCGCACATGGCGCGGGTGGCCTCGTCTGCCGCAGCCTGGGCCCGGCGCTTGGGCGGTCGCACCATGGTACTGACCACAACCCTGCGCGCACTGCGAGGGATTGCCGATGCCCTGCGCGAAAGCTTCAAGGACTCGGGCGAGCTGGAGGTGCTGGCGCAGGGAGACTTGCCCAAGCGCGTGCTGATCGAGCGCTTTCGCCGGGGCAGTGAGGCAGGCGAGCCGGGCTGCATTCTGGTGGCCTCGGCCTCATTTTGGGAAGGCATCGACGTGCCGGGCGATGCTTTGCAGATGGTCATCATCGACAAGCTGCCGTTCCCGCCGCCCAACGACCCGATGGCCGAAGCACGCTCCAGGCACATCGAGTCGCAGGGGCGAAGCGCTTTCAATGATTACTTTTTGCCGGAAGCGGCGGTGGCCCTCAAGCAGGGTGCCGGTCGGCTGATACGGCGCGAAACCGATCAGGGCGTGCTGGTGGTGTGTGACACCCGGCTGGTGGCCATGGGTTATGGACGGCGGCTGCTCAAGGCCTTGCCACCCATGCAGCGACTCGAGTCAGAAGCTCAATTGTTGGAGCGCCTGGACCTGCTCACCAAAACTTGTACCACGCGCCCTTAGGAGCTTTGCTGCCGGCGGACGCGCCTTGGGTGAAAACGCTGTCAGGGTAGCTTTTTTGCATGATGCGCAGCGTGTCGTCACGCAGTTGCACCATGCCCAGGGCGTCGTAAGAGCGGTACAGCAAAAACAGGGCTTCTTCGGCGGCCGGGACGTCACGGTAATCAGTCAGTGCGCTCTGCGCCCGGTTGATGGCCGCCACGTAGGCACCGCGGCTGAAGTAGTATCGCGCCACATGGACTTCAGACTGGGCGAGCGAGTTCACAATATAGCCCATGCGAAAACGGGCGTCCGGGGTGTAGCGCGAGTCGGGAAAGCGCGCCACCAGTTCCTTGAAAGCTTCGAAGGACTCTTTGGCTGCCTTCTGGTCACGCTCGGAGAGGTCTTGCCGTACCAGGTTGCCGAACATGCCCAGGTTGTCGTTGAAATTGACCAGGCCCTTGAGGTAGAGCGCGTAGTCGACGGCCGAGCTACCCGGATGCAGTTTGATGAAACGGTCCAGTGTGGAGACAGCCTGAACCAGGTCGCCATTTTTGTATTGGGTGTAAGCCTTTTCGAGCTGCGCCTGCTGCGCCAGCGGCGTGCCGGCTGCGCGGCCTTCGAGCTTTTCGTAGAGTCCGATGGCTTTGTCAAAGGCGCCCGCGCTGGCTTCGTCCTTGGCTTCGGCATAAATTTTGTTAGGGCTCCAGCCCGCGGTTGGGTCTGTTGGGGTGCTGGAACAGGCGCTCAGCAGGCCGCCCAGAATTAAAACAGCGGTAGCGGCGCGAGTCGTGGCATGAACCGTCGATAATTTGAGCAACATCCTGATCGACTCTCTAATGACTGTTTCCGAACAAAGCCCAATAATTATATCGAGCGACCCCTCTGGCGCAGACCTCTCTGGCGATTCTCATGAGGAAGCAGACGGCATCCTGGAGCTGGAGCTGCGTGAGGCCTCCATGCCGATCTCGGCACATGGCGAGCGGCTGGACCGCGCCTTGGGCGGAATTGTGCCCGAGTTCTCGCGCACCTACCTTCAGCAATTGATCGAATCGGGTGCGGTGCGCCTGAACGGCCAGCTCAGCAGCAGGGCCTCGGCCAAGGTCAAGGCGGGTGACCGCGTGCAGATTGAGCTCAAACCAACGCCGCAAAGCCAGGCCTTCAAGCCCGAAGTCATGACGCTGGACGTGGTGTTTGAGGATGCGCATCTGCTGGTCATCAACAAACCGGCCGGCCTGGTGGTGCACCCGGCGCCTGGCAACTGGAGCGGCACCTTGCTCAACGGCTTGCTGGCGCGCGACGAGGCCACACGCTTTTTACCGCGGGCCGGTATCGTGCACCGCCTTGACAAGGACACCAGCGGCCTGATGGTGGTGGCCAAGACCCGCGAGGCGATGGACCGGCTGGTCGAGATGATCGCCGCGCGCGAGGTCAACCGCGACTATCTGGCGGTAGGGCATCGAAGCTGGCAAGGCACACGCCAGCAACAGGTGGCCCTGCCTATCGGGCGTGATCCGCGCAACCGGTTGCGCATGGCGGTGGTGGACTTGGACCGGAACTCCGGCAAAACGGCCCTGACCGATATTTCACTGATCGACAACCAGGATGCTTTCTGTCTGGTGCGCTGCAAGTTGTACACGGGTCGCACGCACCAGATTCGCGTTCACATGGCCGCCCTGGGGCATCCGCTGGTCTCTGACGCTATTTACGGCGGCGAACCTGCAGCCGGCCTGGGACGGCAGGCGCTGCACGCCCGCCGGCTGGCCTTTGCACACCCTGTCAGCGGCGAGCCTTTGTCCTTCATCGCCCCCGTGCCGGACGACTTGGAGCAGGCCATGGACGCCCTGGGCCTGAGCTACAATGGAAAATCGTAGTCCTTACGACCTGCCAGTCTCGCGCAAACCCTTTGTTTTCGCCCAAGCTGAACCGCACTGTATTTCTTGTGCTTCGGTGGCTTTCTGGCCAACTTGACCCGGTTTTTTTCGGAACTGAAAACTCATGAATACGTTGGATGCAAAGCGCGTCCTTGAAACAGCACTGATCTGCGCTGCGCAACCCCTGCCTGTGCGCGAGATGGAAGTGCTTTTCGACGGCGTGCTGACAGCCGATACGCTCAAAAGCTTGTTGCATCAGTTGCAAGACGACTGGGCTGGCCGCGGCGTGGAGCTGGTTCATGTGGCCAACGGCTGGCGTTTTCAGAGCCGCCCGGCCATGCGCGAATACCTGGACCGTCTGCATCCTGAAAAGCCGCCCAAATACACCCGCGCCACGCTAGAGACTCTGGCCATCATTGCTTACCGCCAGCCCGTCACCCGGGGCGACATGGAAGACATTCGCGGCGTCACCATCAACAGCTTGCTGCTCAAGCAGCTCGAAGACCGTGGCTGGGTCGAGGTGATCGGTCACCGGGAGACCGTTGGCCGCCCGGCGCTCTACGCCACCACCCGCCAGTTCCTCGACGACCTCGGTGTCGAGTCCCTTGACCAGCTGCCCGTGATGGGCAGCGGCGAAGGCGATACCGCCATGATCGAGCAAATAGAATTCGGACTGTCCCTGACTGGAACATCGGGTGATGCCGCTTCCCCCCAGCTTGCCCTCGAAGTCGAGCTGGCGGCTGTTGAAGCCGCTGAAGATACTGCAGCTGAAGTCGTTACTGAACTGCCGCTTGAACTGCCCTCTTACCCGCCGGTTGAGCCGCATCCTCAGCCGCCGCCCCGGCCCCTCCCTGATTGAACTTTTGAAGTTTCGCAGGCCCTCACTTAAAGGCCGACGCAGACCCGTGAAGACCGCCCGCAAACCTTGGCCTGGCCATGTGGGTGTTGCCCCCTTAATGGCTTTTAAGCCTGAGAAAAATGATGAATTCACCAGACACACCGCAACCTGATTCCGTCCCGCCCGAGCTGCTGGACAGCGACGCAGACACTGCCCGGGCAGCCCCACTCCCGGCGCGCCGGTCTGTGGCCGCAGCTGTGCCGGTGTATCAGTTTGAAGACGTGGTGACCGGCCAGTTCGACGCTGACGAGGCCGACGCGGCCATCGAGTTGCCCAAGCGCGTTTTGTCGGCACAGCCCGAGAGCCCGAAATTGCACAAGGTGCTGGCGCAGGCCGGTTTGGGTTCGCGCCTGGAGATGGAGCAGCTGATTCTCGAAGGGCGGATTTCGGTCAACGCCGAGCCGGCGCACATCGGTCAGCGCATTCAATTTGGCGACAACGTCAAGGTCAACGGCAAGGCGATCCGGGTGCGCATTGACCCGCCACCGCCCCGCGTCATTGCTTACCACAAGCCCACCGGCGAGGTCGTCACACACGACGACCCGCAAAACCGCCCAACGGTGTTCCGGCGGCTGCCCAAGCTCTACCAGGGCAAGTGGCAGTCGGTCGGCCGGCTTGACCTGAACACCGAAGGCTTGCTGCTGCTGACCAGTTCCGGCGAATTGGCTAACCAGCTGATGCATCCACGTTTCGGGCTTGAACGTGAATACGCTGTGCGCGTGCTCGGCGCCCTGAATGCTGAAGAAAAGAAGCGCTTGCTCGAAGGCGTGCAACTCGACGACGGCATCGCCCAGTTCGGCACCATCGAAGCCGGCGGCGGTGAAGGCGCCAATTGCTGGTACCGCGTGACCATCTCTGAAGGCCGCAACCGCGAAGTCCGGCGCATGTTCGAAGCGGTCGGCCACGCCGTCAGCCGCCTGATTCGCATCCGCTACGGTGCCGTCATGCTGCCGCGCGGCCTCAAGCGTGGTGCTTTTGTCGAGCTTGACGAGCAGGATATTGCCGCGCTGACCAATGCATTGATCCGTTCGCACGGGCGCGCCGATGATCGCCCGCCGCGCCAGCGGCAGGCTGCCGGGCCTGGTGACGCGCGTACCGGTCGCGGCCGTCGCGACCAGCCCGGCCGTGGGCCGCGCCGGCAAGACGGCGCCCCCCGGCCCGCCAACCCGCGTGCGCCGATGCCGCAGCAGGCCACGGACGAGCAGGGCGGCGAAGCGCCGGAACCCTATGATTTGCAGCCTCCCCCCATGCGCCAGGACGGCGGACGGGGCGCCGGCCGTGGACCGCGTGGTCCTGGCGCGGGCGGGCCGCGTGGCGGGCCCCGCCAGGGCAACGCCGGCGGCCAGGGCCAGCAACGCCGGGGCGATCGCGCCCCCCGCATGGACGGACCGCCAGCCGGTGGCCAGCCTGACCCGATGAAAACTTCTTTTGGCTATATAGGCGCCGAAACATTCACGCGGCAGCGTCAAGCGCAAGGGCAGGGCGGCCAGCGCCGTGGTGGCGGTGGTTCAGGCGGCGGTGGTGGATATGGCGGCGGCTCCGGCGGCGGTGGAACGGGCGGCCCGCGCAGAGGCGGTTCCGGAAACCGCGGCGGTGGCAGCGGTGGCGGTCGAGGTGGCAACCGCTAAACAACGCTCTTAAAAGCTTTCCACTGTCTGATGCAGGGGAAGGTGCTCAGGTTAAACTCAGAAGCTTTGTTCACATTGAACAGCCCCCAAAATCATCATCGAAGGACTTCCATGGCTATCGAACGCACTCTCTCCATCATCAAGCCTGACGCTGTCGCCAAGAACGTCATCGGCCAGATTTACGCCCGCTTCGAAGCTGCCGGCCTGAAAATCGTGGCTGCCAAGTTCGTGCACCTGTCGCGTGGGGAGGCTGAGGCTTTCTACGGCGTGCACCGTGCCCGTCCTTTCTTCAAGGACCTGGTGGACTTCATGGTTTCTGGCCCCGTGATGATTCAGGCTCTGGAAGGCGAAAACGCCATCCTCAAGCACCGCGACCTGTTGGGCGCGACCGACCCTAAGAAAGCTGCTCCCGGCACCATCCGTGCTGACTTCGCCGAGAGCATCGACGCCAACGCTGTTCACGGCTCCGACGCCGTTGAAACAGCCCAGGTCGAGATCAGCTTCTTCTTTGCCGGCATGAACATTTACTCACGCTGACATGTTCACCCCGCAGCGTCACTGCCCGCCTGCGGGCCGTTGCTTGCCCGGGGTGACTTCTCATGGCTGGCCTGGCCAGTTGTGTGGCAGACCCGACCCCTTTGGTCGGGTTTTGCCTTTTCGGGCCGTGTTTTCATAGACCGGGCGCGCATGAGCACCAATTTGCTTGAATTCGATCTGGACGCGCTGGCGGCTTTTTGTGAGCAGCTGGGGGAAAAGCGTTTCCGGGCGACGCAGCTTTTTCGCTGGATTCACCAGCGTGGCGCCACCGACTTCGGGCAAATGACCGATCTGGCCAAGTCTCTGCGCGGCAAGCTTGCCGGCACCGCGCACATCGCGGGCCTGAAAGTGCTGTCGCGCCATGATTCGGCCGACGGCACGGTCAAGTGGCTGTTTGACGTGGGTGCGGGTGATGTCATTGAGACTGTTTTCATTCCAGAAGCCGATCGCGGCACCTTGTGCATTTCTTCGCAGGCCGGCTGCGCTGTCGGTTGCCGTTTTTGCTCGACCGGGCACCAGGGTTTCAGCCGCAACCTGAGCACGGCCGAGATCATTGCCCAACTCTGGTTTGCCGAGCACTTCTTGCGCCATCACCTGGGCCGCGACGAGCGCGTGATCTCCA
The DNA here is from genome assembly GCA_044362035.1 of Polaromonas sp. Taxonomy (GTDB): domain Bacteria; phylum Pseudomonadota; class Gammaproteobacteria; order Burkholderiales; family Burkholderiaceae_C; genus Polaromonas. The sequence continues at coordinate 8,490 of JBIKHR010000063.1, forward strand.
ACGTGGTGATGATGGGCATGGGCGAGCCGCTGCAAAACTACGCGCAGTTGCTGCCGGCCTTGCGCATCATGCTTGACGACCATGCCTACGGCTTATCGCGCCGACGCGTCACGGTGTCTACCTCTGGCGTCGTGCCCATGATGGACCGGCTCGGGCAGGACTGCCCGGTGGCGCTGGCGGTGTCGTTGCACGCACCCGAAGACGCGCTGCGCGACAACCTGGTGCCGATCAACCGCAAGTACCCGATAGCCGATCTGCTGCAGGCCTGCGCCCGCTACCAGGCACATGCGCCGCGCGACTTCATCACTTTTGAATACTGCATGCTTGACGGGGTGAACGACCAGCCCGAGCATGCACGCCAGCTGGTAGCTCTGATGCGCCAGCACGCCGTGAGCGGCCTGGCCTGCAAGTTCAACCTGATTCCTTTCAACCCGTTCCCGGCTTCGGGCTTGTTGCGCTCGCCCATGCCGCAGGTGACGGCATTTGCCAAGATTTTGCTGGACGCCGGCATCGTCACCACCGTACGCAAAACCCGCGGTGACGACATCGACGCAGCCTGCGGCCAGCTGGCCGGTGATGTGCAGGACCGCACCGGCGTGCAGCAGCGTATAGCCAGCCAGCGCCAGGGCATGCTGGCCGGTATCAAGGTTGTGAGTGTGCCGGGGAGCCCGTCATGAACCGCCTTACCGGCACTTTATTTTTGGGGCTCGCTCTATGGCTCTCAGGCTGCGCGCAAGGCGTGGCTGTGTCTGGCCTGGCGACCGGCCCGGGTGTCAGCGCCGATGTGCTGACCGAGTCCGACGAATCCCCGCAGCGCCGGCGGGCGCGTTTGCGTACCGAACTGGCTGCAGCCTATTTTCAGCAAGGCCAGACCCTGGTCGCGCTGGACGAGATCAAGCAGGCGCTGTTGGCCGACTCCGCCTATGCCGATGCCCACAACTTGCGCGGCCTTGTGTTTTTGCGCCTGAACGACTGGCCTGTGGCTGGCGACAGTTTTCAGCGCGCCCTGGCGCTGCGCCCGGGCGACCCGGATGCGTTGCACAACCTGGGCTGGCTGCTGTGCCAGCAATCGCGTTTTGACGAGTCCGACAAGCTGTTTGCCCAGGCCATCGCCCAGCCGCGCTATGCCCAGCCCGGCAAAACCCGCGTGGCGCAGGGCGTGTGCCAGATGCGCGCCGGCCAGCCCGGCCTGGCAAAGGCGAGCTGGTTGCAGGCGCTGGTGCTGGACGCCGACAACCCGGTTGCCTCTTACCAATTGGCTCAGCTCTATTTCAAGGGCGGCGATTTTCAGTTGGCCCAGCCTTATATGCGTAAACTCAACAGTGGCGGTTTGGCGAATGCCGAAAGCCTGTGGTTGGGCATCCGGATCGAGCGCCAGCTGAACCAGCCTGCGGCCGTGGCCGCGCTGGCCGGGCAGCTGAGGCTTCGTTTTGCGCAATCACGCGAGTTGATCGCTTTTGACAAAGGGGTTTTCCATGAGTGAAGACGCGCAAGAGTTGCCGGTGAAAAATGCACAATCGCCCGAGACTTCGCCAGCCAACGCGGCGCTGGAGGACGCACTGCCGGCCGACATCATTTCCGATGACGCGCTGGCGGCCTGGCAGCCCCCATCGGAAGCACCAGACTTCGAAACACACGCCGCAGAGGCCAGCCCTGAAGAAGCACCTACCGTAGAAGAACCGCCTGCCCCCAGCGCAGGCGCTCTTTTGCGGCAGGCGCGTGAAGCCTCCGGCTTGCACATCGCTGCTTTGGCCGTGGCGCTCAAGGTGCCCGTCAAGCGGATCGAAGCACTGGAGGCCGATCGCTTTGATTTGCTGCCCAGTGCCGTGTTTTCCCGGGCGCTGGCCAGCAGCGTTTGCCGCGCCCTCAAAATCGACCCCGCTGCCGTGCTGGCCCAATTGCCCGGCCTGACTGCCCCGCGTCTGGAGTACGCCAATCAGAACCGGCTGCAGGCCTATTCAGCGTCTTCGTCCAATCACCGCCCGTCGTTGTTGGGCTCTTTGTCACGCCCGGCGCTGATCGGTGGCGCCTTGCTGCTGGTGGCCGCGGCACTGGTGGTTTTTTTGCCGCCGTCCCCTTTGAATTTTTTGAAATCTGGCGTTGGTTACGACGCCGTGGTGACCACCACGGTGGTGCCCCTTGATGCTGCAGCCAACCCGTCCGCCAATGTGGCTGCCACCGAAGCTGCCCCTGCGGCCGCGCCGGCTACAGTTGCGCCCGCTGCTGCGCCTGTCGCCCCGTTGGCCGTCGCAGTTGCCCCGCCTGCCAAAACCGGCCCGGCCCCTGCAACACCCGCCTTGCCCGCTGCGACAGGCCCTGAAACGGCCAAAGGTCCGACCACCGGCCTGGTGGTGTTCAACCCGACGGCAGCTTCATGGGTCGAGGTGACCGATGCTCAGGGTACAGTCTTGCTGCGGCGCATGCTGGCGGCCGGCGAAGTCGCCGGTGCTTCCGGTACCTTGCCCCTGAGCGCGGTGGTTGGTCGTGCCGATGTCACGCGCGTTCAGGTGCGCGGTCAGACTCTGGACCTCGCGCCGATTGCCCGCGACAACGTTGCCCGCTTCGAGGTGAAATGACCATGCAGCCTTGCCTTCCTATCGAATCTGCAACCCCGCTGGCACGCCGCTCTGCGCAGGCTCGCGTGGTTTGGGGCTCGCGCGTAGTCACCGTGGGCGGCGACGCGCCGGTGCGCATCCAGTCCATGACCAACACCGACACGGTGGATGTCATCGGCACCGCCATTCAGGTCAAGGAACTGGCCTTGG
>JBIKHR010000316.1:0-3440 GCA_044362035.1 Polaromonas sp.
GCCTGGCGTTGGAGAAATGCGCGACGCCACGATCGTCGATATAAGCCCAGATTTGCGCCTGCGCAGCGCCGGCCCACAGCAGCCCGGCGAGCGCCGCCGCAAACAGCGCGGACGTTCTTCGGGGCTTCGTGAGCTTGAACGCGTTCATGGCTTTCATGGCGTAATCCGCGTCAGACGTCGATGTCCACCGCGTCACCGTGCAACTCCATCAGCTCGCGGCGGGCCGCGGCCTCGCCCTTGCCCATGAGCTTGGTGATCAAGCTTTCGGTACTTGAAAAATCAACATTGCCCAGCTGAACGGGCATGAGGCGGCGGGTGTCGGGATTGAGCGTGGTTTCCCACAGTTGCTCGGCGCTCATCTCGCCCAGGCCCTTGAAGCGGCTGATGCTCCAGGCGCCTTCTTTCACGCCTTCTTTGCGCAGCTTGTCGAGGATGGCGTTGAGCTCGCCCTCGTCCAGCGCGTAGACCTTGGAGGCCGGCTTTTTGCCGCGCGCGGGCGCATCCACCCTAAACAGTGGCGGGCGGGCCACATACAAATGGCCGGTCTCAATAAGTTTGGGGAAGTGCCTGAAGAAGAGCGTGAGCAACAGCACCTGGATGTGCGAGCCGTCCACGTCGGCGTCGCTCAAAATGCAGACCTTGCCGTAGCGCAAACCACTCATGTCGGGCGTGTCGTCGGCGCCGTGCGGGTCTACGCCAATGGCCACAGCAATGTCGTGAATCTCGTTGTTGGCAAACAGCCGGTCGCGCTCGACTTCCCAGGTGTTGAGCACCTTGCCGCGCAGGGGCAGGATGGCCTGGCTTTCTTTGTTGCGGCCCATCTTGGCGCTGCCGCCGGCAGAGTCGCCCTCGACCAGAAACACTTCGTTGTGCGCCAGGTCTTTGCTTTCGCAGTCGGTCAGCTTGCCGGGCAACACGGCCACGCCAGAGCCTTTGCGTTTTTCGACCTTCTGGCCGGCTTTTTGGCGCGACTGGGCGGCACGGATCGCCAACTCGGCGAGTTTTTTGCCGTACTCGACGTGCTGGTTCAGCCACAGCTCCAGCGTCGGCCGCACAAAGCTGGAGACCAGGCGCACCGCGTCGCGCGAGTTCAGGCGTTCTTTGATCTGACCCTGAAACTGCGGGTCCAGCACTTTGGCCGACAGCACGTAGCTGGCGCGGGCAAAGACGTCTTCGGGCAGCAGCTTGACGCCCTTTGGGAGCAGCGAATGCAGGTCCACAAAGCTTTTGACGGCAGTAAAAAGGCCGTCGCGCAGGCCGCTTTCGTGCGTGCCGCCGGCGCTGGTGGGAATCAAATTGACATAGCTTTCGCGCACCGGCTGACCGTCTTCGGTGAAGGCCACGCACCACTGCGCGCCCTCGCCTTCGGCAAAGCTTTCGTGCGCGGCGTCGGCAAAGCCTTCTCCTTCAAAGAGCGGAATCACCGGGTCGCCACTCAGCGTTTGCGTCAGGTAGTCGCGCAGGCCGCCTTTGTAAAGCCAGGTCTGGGTTTCTTTGGTTTTTTCATTGATGAGCGTGACGCTGACGCCGGGCATCAGCACGGCCTTGCTGCGCAGCAGGTGCGTCAGGTCGGCCATCGGCAGGGCCGAGGATTCAAAGTATTTGGCGTCGGGCCAGGCGCGCACGGCGGTGCCGCTTTTACGATCTCCCTCGCCGGCGGGGCGTATGTTCAGCGCCTCGATGACGTCGCCACCCGAGAACACCAGGCGCGCCGCCTTGCCTTCGCGCCAGGAACACACTTCCATGCGCTTCGAAAGCGCGTTGGTCACGCTGACGCCCACGCCGTGCAGGCCGCCCGAGAAGCTGTAGGCGCCGCCCTTGCCTTTGTCAAACTTGCCGCCGGCGTGCAGGCGGGTGAAGACCAGCTCGATGACCGGGGCGTTTTCTTCCGGGTGCATGCCAAAAGGGATGCCGCGGCCGTCGTCTTCGATGCTGACTGAGCCATCGGTATGCAGCGTGACCTTGATCTTTTTGCCGTGGCCGGCCAGCGCTTCGTCGGCCGAGTTGTCGAGCACCTCTTGCAAAATGTGCAGGGGGTTGTCGGTGCGGGTGTACATGCCCGGGCGCTGCTTGACGGGCTCCAGGCCCTTGAGAACGCGAATCGAGCTTTCGGAATAGTCGGTGGGTAGTTTGGTGGCCATGGCAGTGCGTTGAATTGCGCGGATTGTAGACGGGGACGGTCCGAACCACTGGATATAAATACAGCCCGCTTACCGCCAACCTGCGCGGGGGCCAGGCCCGGCAAAGCGCCGCCGCCCCTGACTCGTTACATTTACCGGATGACTTCTTTAGCAAGCCCTGCCGGCAAACCCTCTTTGACAGCGGACCAGCCCCCGCCCAAACTGTCCATGGCGCAGGTGCTGGTGTGTGGTGCGGCCATCGTCACCTTGTCGATGGGCATTCGCCACGGCTTTGGCCTGTGGCTGCAACCGATCACGCAGGCGCAGGGCTGGACGCGCGAAACCTTTGCATTTGCGATTGCGGTGCAAAACTTGTCCTGGGGCGTATTTGGCATTTTTGCCGGCATGATCGCCGACCGTTTTGGCGCCTTTCGGGTCATCATCGCTGGCGCGGTGCTCTACGCGCTGGGGCTGGCCGGCATGGCGCTGGCGGCGACCGGGATGCTTTTTACTCTGACAGCCGGCGTGCTGATTGGCGCGGCGCAGGCCGGCACCACCTATGCCGTCATTTACGGGGTGATCGGGCGCAATATATCGGCCGAAAAACGCTCTTGGGCCATGGGTGTGGCGGCGGCGGCCGGCTCTTTCGGACAGTTTTTGATGGTGCCGACCGAAGGCTTTTTGATCAGCAGCCTGGGCTGGAAAGAGGCCTTGCTGGTGCTCAGCGCCGCTGTAATGCTGATCGTGCCCCTGGCTTATGGCCTGCGCGAAAAAACCACGGCGGGTGCTGCGCCCGTCAAGCGCGAGCAAACCATTGTTCAAGCACTGGCAGAGGCTTTCAAGTACCCCAGCTTTCAGTTGCTGATGGCGGGCTATTTTGTGTGCGGTTTTCAGGTGGTGTTCATTGGCGTGCACATGCCCAGCTATCTGCGCGACAAGAGCATGCCGCCTGAAGTGGCCAGCTACGCCCTGGCGCTGATCGGCCTGTTCAATGTGTTTGGCACCTACGCGGCCGGCGCTTTAGGCCAGCGCATGCCCAAAAAGAACATCCTGGCCGGCATTTACTTTGGCCGGGCGCTGGTGATTGCAATCTTTATTGCCGCGCCGCTCACGCCCCTGAACGTGTATATTTTTGCCGCCGTCATGGGCACGCTGTGGTTGTCGACCGTGCCGCCGACCAATGCGGCGGTGGCGCAGATTTTTGGCATCCAGCATTTGTCGATGCTCAGCGGCTTCATCTTTTTCAGCCACCAGATCGGCTCTTTCATGGGCGTCTGGCTGGGCGGTTATTTGTATGACCGCAACGGCAGCTACGACATC
>JBIKHR010000078.1:0-10240 GCA_044362035.1 Polaromonas sp.
GTGACGCTGGCTGACCTCGGCTCGGCCAAGCGCATCGAAGTAGGCAAAGAAAACACCATCATCATCGACGGTGCCGGCGCTGCCGCTGACATCGAAGCACGTGTCAAGCAAGTGCGTGTACAGATCGAAGAAGCCACCTCCGACTACGACCGTGAGAAGCTGCAAGAGCGCGTGGCCAAGTTGGCCGGCGGTGTGGCCGTCATCAAAGTGGGCGCCGCCACCGAAGTCGAAATGAAAGAAAAGAAAGCCCGCGTTGAAGACGCCCTGCACGCTACCCGCGCTGCTGTGGAAGAAGGCATCGTGGCTGGCGGCGGCGTTGCTTTGCTGCGTGCCAAGCAAACTGCTGGCGCTATCAAAGGCGACAACGCTGACCAGGACGCCGGCATCAAGCTGGTGTTGAAAGCCATCGAAGCGCCTCTGCGCGAGATCGTTTACAACGCAGGCGGCGAAGCCTCTGTGGTGGTCAACGCGGTGCTGGCCGGCAAGGGCAATTACGGCTTCAACGCTGCCAACGACAGCTACGGCGACATGATCGAAATGGGCATTCTGGACCCCACGAAAGTGACCCGCACTGCGCTGCAAAACGCCGCATCTGTGTCTTCGCTGATGTTGACCACCGAGTGCATGGTCGCTGAGTCTGCCAAGGACGACGCACCTGCCGGCGGCGGCATGGGCGGCGGCGACATGGGCGGTATGGGTGGCATGGGCGGCATGGGCATGTAATTGCCAGCCTTCCGGCTCCCGGCCTGACCCGTTCAGGCTGAAAGCAAAAACTCCCGCAGGGCTTGCCTTGCGGGAGTTTTTTTATGGGCGGCTAGACACCGCTGGGGCAGGTTTACCTGAGCACGGCCTGCAACTGAGCGGCCAGCGTTTCGGGCTGCTGACAATGAATGGCCTGCCAGCCCAGATCGCGTGCCGCCTGCACATTGACCGCCATGTCGTCAATGAAGAGCGTTTTTTCAGGGGTCAGGGCGTGGCGCGTGGCCAGCAATTGATAGATGGCCGGGTCGGGCTTGCCCAGATTCACGTCACCTGAAAAAATACCGCCGTCAAACCAGTCGATGAAGGCGTGCTTTTGCTCCAGCACGCGGGCAAAAGGCGCGGGCATGTTCGACAGGTAATAAAACCGGATGTCGCCTGCCTGCTCGCGCCGGCGGCGCAACTGAGCCAACAAGTCCACGTTGCAGGCAATCGGCTCGAGCTCCTCGCCAATCGGCGCCATCAGGGCATGCAGCGCCGGGGAGGGCAAGGCCAGCCGCGCCGCCGTCTCGCTGACAACCGCCGCCAGTTCGACCGTGCCTTTGTCAAAGCGTTGCCAGCTGTCGTGGTGAAAGACCGCTTGCGCCAGTTGGCGCGCGTCGGAGGGCGTTTGCGTCAGCTGCGGAAAATGCCGGGCCAGCAATTTCTCGGGTTGCCAGCCAAACAGCACCGCGCCAAAGTCAAAGACGATGTTCATTTTTTCAAGCCTTCAGTCGGGCCAGCAAGCCGGCAGTTGAGGGGTCCAGGCCGGTGGCATCGCCACTGAGCAAGCGTGCTTCGATGTCTTTGGCCAGCACCTTGCCCAGCTCGACGCCCCACTGGTCAAAACTGTTGATTCCCCACAGCGCGCCACTGACAAACACCCGGTGCTCCTGCAAGGCCAGCAGCGCGCCGAGACTGGCGGGCGTGAGCTCGTCCAGCAGCAAAAAAGTGCTGGGCCGGTTGCCCGGAAAGTGCTTGTGGCCGCCTGCGTCCGCCTGCCCCAGCATGAAGGCCTGGGCCTGCGCCAACACGTTGGCCAGCAGCTTGTCGTGATGGCCGGGCAAATGGTGCGCCGCTTTTTTCACGGCAACGAATTCCATGGGCACCACGTCGGATCCCTGGTGCAGCATCTGAAAGTAAGCGTGCTGGCCGTTGGTGCCGGGCTCGCCCCAGAGCACGGGCGCCGTGCCAAAGGGCAGCGCCTGGCCTTCGCGGTCCACGCGCTTGCCATTGCTTTCCATTTCGAGCTGCTGCAAATAAGCCGGCCAGCGCCGCAAGGCGCTGTGGTACGGCGCAATGCTGCGGCTGCTGAAGCCATGAAAGTTGCGGTACCAGAGGTCCAGCAGGCCCAGGCGCATCGGCAGATTGCGCTCGGCGGGCGCGTTGCAAAAATGCTGGTCCATGGCGTGCGCGCCGGCCAGCATGCCCCGAAAGCCGGCGGCCCCGATGCTGATGGCCAGCGGCAGACCGATCGCCGACATCAGCGAATAGCGCCCACCTATCCAGTCCCAAAAACCAAAGGTGGTGCTGATGCCGAACTCGCGTGCCGCCGCCACGTTGGTGGTCAGCGCGGCAAAGTGACGCGCAATCAGCGCCGGCGCAGCCGCGCCCATTTGCGCTTCAAACCAGTGCCGGGCAGACAGCGCGTTGGTCATGGTCTCGGTGGTGGTGAAGGTCTTGGAGGCCACCAGAAAAAGTGTCTTGTCAGCATGAAGCCGCGCCAGCAGACCTGCCAGCTCGTGGCCGTCCACGTTCGACACAAAATGCAGGCGCTTGCCTGGCATGGCAAATTCAGCCAGCGCCTGCACCGCCATCTGCGGCCCCAGGTCCGAGCCGCCAATGCCGATGTTGACCACGTCGGTGATGCCCGAGTCGGCACGCACTTGTTCGGCATAGGCCAGCATGGCGTTGAGCGTTTCGTGCACCTGCGTGAGCTCAGCATCCCAGGGTCGAGCCGCTTCGCCGGCCGCACGCGGCGGCTGGCGCAGCAAAAAGTGCATCACCGGGCGCTGCTCGGTGTTGTTGATGGGCAGGCCCGCAAACATGGCGTCGCGCAGCGCCGTCACGCCGCACTGACGGGCCAGGGTCTGCAGCAAGGCTTCGGTGGGGACGTCGATCAGGTTTTTGGACAGGTCGGCAAAGACATGCGGCGCCTGCTGACTGAAGGCTTCAAAACGCGTCGGGTCGGCTGCAAAAGCCTGGCGCAGGTCAAAGGCCCTGGCGGGCTGCGCTGCGCTGTCAAAGTGGGCTTGCAACTGAGTCCACGCCGGGGTGCGGTCACAACGCGTGGTGGCAAGAGCTGCCGGGTTCAAGCCGGCGATGGTGCCCGCGATCGTGCCGGCGCTCATGCGGCCAGCATCAGCTGTTCGAGCTTGACGGCGTCAACTGCAAAAGCGCGAATGCCTTCGGCCAGTTTCTCGGTGGCCATGGCGTCTTCATTGAGCGCAAAGCGAAAACCCGCTTCGTCAAACTGCACAGGCTGAAGGTCCAGCGCCTGGGCGCTGCTTGGGCTGAGCGCGCGCTCAAGCGCCGCTTCGCTGGCGGCCAGTTGGGCCAGTAACTCCGGGCTGATGGTCAGCAAGTCGCAGCCGGCCAGCGCCGTGATCTGGCCGATGTTGCGAAAGCTCGCGCCCATGACTTCGGTGGCAATGCCGAATTTTTTGTAGTGGTTGTAGATCTCGCGCACCGATTGCACGCCGGGGTCGTTGGCGCCGGTCTTGTCGGCTTCAATCCAGGCCGTGCCCGCAGATTTTTTATACCAGTCGTAAATACGCCCGACAAAGGGTGAGATCAATTGCACGCGGGCCTGGCCGCAAGCCACCGCCTGGCAAAAAGAAAACAGCAGCGTCAGGTTGGTGTGAATGCCACGGCGCTCGAGTTTTTCTGCCGCCTGAATGCCCTCCCAGGTGGCCGCCACCTTGATCAGCACGCGGTCAGCGGCAATGCCTTCGGCCTGGTAGAGCGCCATCAGGCGCTCGCCGCGCGCGAAGGTCGCGTCCGCGTCAAAGCTCAGGCGGGCATCGACCTCGGTCGAGACGCGGCCCGGAATGATGGACAGGATCTCGCAGCCGAAACGCACCAGCAGGCGGTCCATCACAGCGTCCAAAGGCTGGCCGCGATACCGCCCCACCACCTCTTGCATGAGCGGCTGGTAGTCGGGCTTTTGCACCGCCTTGAGGATCAGCGACGGGTTGGTCGTGGCGTCTTGCGGCTTGAACTGGCCGAGCTGCTTGAAGTCGCCGGTGTCGGCCACCACGGTGGTGAATTGTTTGAGGGCGTCGAGTTGGTTCATGGCTTGATTATCCTGAGGTGGCGCCCGGCAGACGCGCTGCGCAATCGTTGAGAAAGCAAATTGTTGACGGATTTTAAGGTAATTAGATTACGTCTTTCGAATTTACCTTTACGTCACCCACGCCACAGCAATAAATCTGGTCGTCCAAGTTTTCGAAGGAGCGAATTTCAAGCCTGCATGACGCTCATGATGGAACTCAGTTACCATTGCGGCACTCCTCCTCCAACCTGTTTTGCAATCTGGACACCTCATGAGTTTTGACCTCGTCTTGTTTGGCGGCACCGGCGATCTGGCCTGGCGCAAATTGATGCCCGCCCTGTTCCAGGCCTTTCGCCACGGCTCGCTGCCGGCCGGTGGCCGCATCATCGGCGTGGCGCGTGACGACCTGACGGACGACGCTTACCGCGCCTTCATCAAGGCCCGCTTTGACGAGGTCGAGCTGGCCAAGCGCCCGCGTGACGAAGAGTTCGCCCGCTTTGCGGCCCTGCTCCACTACATCCGCCTGGATGTCACCCGCCCGGCCGACTACGCCCGCCTGGCAGAGATGATCAACGCCCGCCAGGCCGACACCGTGGTGATGTACGTGGCCACGGCGCCCGGGCTGTTCACCTCGGTGGTCGAGCAAATCGCCGCCGCCGGACTCAACGGTCCCAAAACCCGCGTGGTGCTTGAAAAGCCGCTGGGTCACGATCTGGCTTCCAACCGCGCCATCAACGAAACCGTGCGCCGCGTGCTCAGCGAAAAGCAGGTGTTCCGCATCGACCACTACCTGGGCAAGCCCTCGGTACAAAACCTGTTTGCGCTGCGTTTTGGCAATGCCTTGTTCGAGCCCCTGTGGCGACGCGAGAACATCGCCAACATCCAGATCACCATGGCCGAAGACCTGGGTGTTGAAAAACGCGGCGCGTTTTACGACCACACCGGCGCGCTGCGCGACATGGTGCAAAACCACGCCTTGCAACTGCTCTGCGCCATTGGCATGGAGCCACCCATCAACGCCCACGCCGACGCCATCCGCGACGAAAAACTCAAGGTCTTGCGGGCCCTCAAACCCTGGACAGCTGAAGCCTTGCAGCAGCACGTGGTGCGCGGGCAATATGCCGCCGGCAGCATCAACGGTGCGGCCGTGCCAGCTTACTCGGGCGAAGCCGGCGTGGCACCCGGCAGCCAGACAGAAACCTTTGTGGCGCTGCGCGCAGAAATCGCCAACTGGCGCTGGGCCGGCGTGCCGTTTTACATACGCACCGGCAAGCGGCTGGCCGCGCGCGACGCCCGCATCGTGGTCAACTTCCGGCCCACACCGCACGCCATTTTCAGCACGCCTGCGGGCGCTGCCAACCGGCTGGTGATCAACCTGCAACCCAAGGACGGGCTGGAGCTGCACCTGCTGGCGCAAGGCGCTGACAAGCGCCTCGAAGGCGGTCAGCGCAGCGCCGCGCAACTGGCGCCTGTGCAGCTGGACCTGGACTTTGACAAACGCTTCGGCTCTGAACGCGTAGGCGCCTACGAGCGCCTGCTGCTCGACGTGATTGAAGGCCGGCTGAACCTGTTCGTGCGCAGCGACGAACAAGAAGAAGCCTGGCGCTGGGTCGAGCCCATTCTGGATGGATGGCGTCACGACAGCCAAGGCCCGCGCCCTTACGCCGCCGGCACCTGGGGCCCCAGCGCGTCCAGCGCCATGATCGCTCGTGATGGCTTCTGTTGGAGCGAAGAATGTTAGACCGCATCAAAGCCTGCCTGCCCTCGCTGGCACCCGCTGAGCAGCGTGTCGGCAAGCTGGTGCTGAGCGACCCGCGCGCGTTTGCCAATTTGCCCATCAGTGAACTGGCCGACCGCTCGCATGTGAGCAAACCCACTGTGGTGCGTTTTTGCCGCAGCCTGGGCTACGACGGCCTGAGCGATTTCAAGCTCAAGCTGGCAGGCAGCGTCAGCGAGGGCGTGCCCTTTATTCACCGCAGCGTGGACGTTGACGACAAGGTCAGCGACGTGGTGGTCAAGGTGATCGACAACACCGTGTCGGCTTTTTTGAAGTACCGCAACGACGCCAGCACCTTCGCCATCAGCAAGGCGGTGGACGCACTGCTGCTGGCCTGCCAGACCGGCAAGCGCATCGAGTTCATCGGCGTGGGCAACTCCGGCATCGTCGCGCAGGACGCGCAGCACAAGTTTTTCAGGCTAGGCGTCAACACCATCGCTTACAGCGACGGCCACATGCAGGTCATGAGCGCATCGTTGCTGGTGCCGGGTGACTGCCTGGTGGTGATTTCCAACTCCGGCCGCACACGCGACCTGATGGACGCCACCGACATCGCGCGCAAAAACGGCGCTACGGTCATCGTCATCACCGCCAGCGGCTCGCCGCTGGCTTCAGCGGGGCATATTCACCTGTGCGCCGACCACCCCGAAGGCTATGACCGCTACAGCCCGATGGTCTCGCGCCTGCTGCACCTGATGATCATCGACATTCTCGCGACCACGGTGGCGCTGCGCGTGGGCAGCCCCAAGTTGCAACCCCTGCTGCAAGACATGAAAAACAACCTGCGCAACAAGCGCTACACCTGAGGCAGGTTCAGCGCACTGCTCCAGGCGCAGCCGGGCCCAACACCACCGGACCGTACCAGGCTTGGGTGCTTGCACGGGTGTTGTCGGTGTCGGTCATGATGCCGACGGCGATCAACCGCCCCGGCTCTTCGCCATAGGCCTGCACAAAATCTGCGCGGATGTCGCGCTCGTAGTCCAACCAGCGGTTGAGCCGGTTCGGGCCCGACTCCAGCACCAGCTTGCGGATCCGGTCGGTGCGCGAACTCTTCAACACAGTGCCCGGCGCATGGTGGCTGCTCCAGACGTACATCAAGGTGGCGTAAGGCATGTCCTCGCCGGTGATGGCGCGCGCCAGCTCAGACAACATGTGGTCACGCGGTGACAGGCGCGAGCGGTCGCCCTCAAAGGCCAGCACCAGGCGCACGGGCGAGTCTGATTTTTCGGGCTGCGCCATGTCGGCGCCCTCTATCAGAGACGGTACCTTCCACGAGAAGCGCAGCGACGCCAGTTGCGCCGGGTCAATGCTCACGGTTTTGCGCAGCATGCTGGCCGCGCCTTTGGAGCGAACGCCCATGGCCAGTCGGCCGTCGAGTTGCAGGTAGGCGAACTGATTGGCCGACTTGCCCGGAAAAGTATGGTGCTGCCACTGGCTGGCGGCGCTGCCCGCCGCACCGGTGCCCGCACCGACCCGCACAGAGGCCGCGTCCCAGGGCGTCAATGCACGCGCGCCAGGGGGTGCGTCTGCATCTGGCCAGCCCGCGCAGGCGCTCAGCAGGCCGGCCAGCATCAGGCTGACCAAGGGGCGGCACAGTCGCGCCAGTCCGGTGGTTAAGAAGGCCGCGGGCAAATTGACGTCAGGCATGGAGGGCATGTCGATGAGGCGTTGATTGCAAATAAAAAACCCCGCCATGTTGCCACAGCGGGGTTTCAGGTCTCAACCATCAGCTGACTTGCGTCAGCGTCAAATTAGAACTGGTGGCGAACCGACACGCGGTACTGGCTGTCAGCAGTCACGTTTGTTGGATTGTTACGTTTTGGGTAGTCCTTGGTACCGTAGGCGGCAGTCAGCTGCGTGCGCTTGCTCAGTGCGTACATGGCACCCATACGTGTCTCAGAAGACGCGCCGCGTTTCCAGTTCTCAAGGCCCAGGGTGATCGCGCCCATTGGAGCGGTCACAGAAAAGCCCATGGCTGCTTTGTCAGTTTGGATAACTGCGCCAGTGGTGGCCAGTGGGGTGGTGCCTTCGGTGGAAGCGCCGTCATAACCAAAACCAACTGTGGCAAAACCCAGGTTGTACAAGGCGGCCAATTCCATGTTGGCTTTGGAAATTTGGGTGATGCTTGCTGCCGAAGTGGATGCAACGGCCTTGTCAAATTTGGATTTGTAAGCGCCCATCACAGTCAAAGGACCATTAACGTAGGCGACGCCATAGACCATGGCGGAGCGGTTGGTGGCAGCCAATGTGATGTCGCCGTCTGTAGTTTCGACGTAGGTCACGCTGGCACGCAGACCTGGGGCCAGTTCTGGCGTGGTGTACGCCAAAGTGTCGATGGCGCTGCGTGAAGTGATACCGCTGTCGTCGTAGAGACCGTCTTTGAGGGAAATAGCTGAAGAAGCGATGGCAGCGAAGGTGTCGCTGGTGCGTGTGTTGCGGAACATGACTTCACCCAGGGCTGTGGAGCGCAAGCCCAGATTTCTGTCAGCAAAAGCTGCATAAGCGCCGCGGAAGTCGGCGCTTGGCTCGACAGTGAAGCCACCCACAGCAGACAAGCCGCCGCCGAGGTCTTCAACCACACCAAAGTTGAAAGTGGCATCCATATTGTTGATGCTCTTGGTTTGACCTTTGGTCAGGGCAGCTGCTGAAGGGGCAGAAGAAGTGCTGCCAAAACCTGAGTAGTTGGTTGTAGCGCCGCTGATGTGTTTTTGTACGCCGAATTGAATCTGACCAGAGATGGTCACGGTGGACTGAGCAGAAGCGGTACCGAAGGCGGCCAGTGCAGCCAGGGCAATCAGGGATTTTTTCATTGAGAGTTTCTCCAAGGTTAAACATAGGGCTCCAGGATTTTTGGATCCCCGGGCCAACCTCCATTACGGAAGTTGGAGCTATTGCACCAGACGAACTCAGCCAAGGCAAAGAAAACAGGCTGCAAAACTTACTTTCGTTGCAGGCGTGCAACAAAGCCGTTGAACAAATGAATGCATTGGCTTGGCTACACTGGCGTTAACCCTCGGCAATTGGTCTGCCTGCCAGGGGGCTTTTGACAGAAAGAGCCTGCATGGACACCCCTTTGAACAACGCCCTGAATGCCGCCGACAGCGCCCTGCGCACTTTGTTTGCCCAGCCGCGCGCCAGCCGGCCCTGCCCAACGTTGCCCAGTGAGGTGACGCAACTGGACGACGCGCAAAAAGCGCTGTCAGGTGGGCTAATGCGCGTCAACCACGTGGGTGAGGTGTGTGCGCAGGCGCTGTATGCGGCGCAGGCGCTGAGCACGCGTGACCCGGTGCTGCGCCAGCAGTTCATCGACGCCAGCCGTGAGGAGCACGACCACCTGGCCTGGACGCAGGAGCGGCTGGATGAACTGGGCGCACGGCCTTCGCTGCTGAACCCCTTGTGGTACGCCGGCGCTTTTGGCCTGGGCCTGCTGGCCGGGCGACTGGGGGACAGGGTCAGCCTGGGTTTTGTGATGGAAACCGAGCGTCAGGTTGAGTCGCACCTGGCCAGCCACTTGGAGCGGTTGCCGGCGGCAGACCATGCCTCACGGGCCATCGTGGCGCAGATGAAAGATGACGAAGCGCGCCACGCGGCGGACGCCGATCAAGCCGGTGCGCAAAACTTGCCGCCCCCCGTGAAAGCGCTGATGCGCGCCGCCGCCAAGCTGATGACGACGGTGGCGCAGCGGGTTTGAGGCTTCAGTCCGGCGCGTTCACCAGCTCGAAACTGGTGGTGATGTCGGCCGTTTTGCCCAGCATGATGGTGGCTGAGCAGTATTTGTCGTGGCTCATGGCAATGGCGCGCTCTACCGTGCCGGCGCTCAAGCCCTTGCCGGTGACCACAAAGTGCATGTGAATCTTTGTGAAGACCCTGGGGTCGGTTTCGGCGCGCTCTGAGGTGAGCTTGACCGAGCAGCCGCGCACGTCCTGGCGGCCGCGCTTGAGGATGAGCACCACGTCATAGGCGGTGCAGCCGCCGGCGCCGGCCAGCACGGTTTCCATGGGGCGCGGGGCCAGGTTGGCGCCGCCGTTTTCGGGCTTGGCGGCGTCGGGCGCGCCGTCCATGCGCAGGGTGTGGCCGCTGCCGGTGTGCGCCACAAAAGACATGGCCGAGCCCTCACCAGGGGTGGTTGGGGGGCCGGACCAGTTGACTATGCACTCCATGAATGACACTCTTTCATATTCAAAATAGACGTCGATTACGCCCCGTAAAGCCTAAAAACAGACCTTTTGTGGCGATTTCTTTGTTGCGGTGCAGCATGGCATAGCTATACTGAATCAGGCTCAACAGTTGTCTGACAAATTCACCCCGGCCCGATGCGGGCGGCGGTTTGAACAGTTCAGGATTGTTGCACTGCTTGTCTCCTTCACTCCTCAACGAGTGGATTCATGGCCCAGGCCTCACGGTCTGGGCCTTTTTTCTTGGGTTTCCTGGGTTTTTGGGGCCACTATGAT
>JBIKHR010000317.1:0-3428 GCA_044362035.1 Polaromonas sp.
CTGACGGTCGGATTGGATCTGATGCTCACAGAACTTCCAGGGACGGCGCCCGCCATAGGGGGCAGTGCAGCGGGTTTGGCGCATTCTGTTTCGCCGCAACTGGAAATAGAGGACGCAGTTGCTAACTACGGTAGCGGATTTGCCCCCAATATCATTCCTTTAGCCCTTTGGTTGGGCGCAGGGGTGGCAGCATTTTTGATCCATGTTCGCCTGCAGCCTAGACTGGCAAAGCGGTTTTCGCGCAGGGCACTTGTATCAGGCAAGGTTTTTGTCCCATCAGTGCTAGTGTTGATTCAGGCGGCATTGATTTTTTCGATTGTCCGCTTCGTGCTGAATATTGCAGTCCAAAACCCAGCCGCCTTGGCATTGACCTTGGCCTGTAGCGCCCTGACCTTCATGCTTATTGTCTTTGCGTTGACACGCGCACTGGGTGATGCAGGCAAAGCGCTTGCCATGCTATTTTTAGCCCTGCAGATTTCGGCATCCGGTGGCTTTATCCCGGTTGAACTGACGGGAAGTGTCTATTCAGAAATCAGCCCTTGGTTACCAATGACCTGGGTTGTCAAAAGCATCAAAGCCAGCATGTTTGGTGCCTACGAAAGCAATTGGCAAAGCCCCTTGATGATCGTCGCAGTTTGGGGAATCTGCGCTCTAGCGGTTGCAACTTTCGTCGGGCGCTGGCGCTTTGTAGCGTCCAGAAACATGCGTCCGACAATGGAGCTGTAGTCGCCGTATCCGGCGTCCATCGTCGCTACAGCATCTCTTAGCTTGCAACTCTACTTTCACCGCCACCTGAACCTCGCCCCATGAAAATCGTCAACATCCTCGAATCCACGCTGCCGATCAAGTCGGACATTCGCAACGCCTACATCGACTTCTCGAAAATGACCCTCAGCCTGGTGGCGGTGGTGACGGACGTGATCCGGGACGGCAAGCCGGTGGTGGGCTACGGCTTCAACTCCAACGGCCGCTACGGCCAGGGCGGGCTGATACGCGAACGGTTTCTACCGCGCCTGCTCGATGCTCCGCCAGAATCCTTGTTGAGCGACAGCGCAGACAACCTGGACCCGCACAAGATCTGGGCCCGCATGATGACGAATGAAAAACCGGGTGGTCACGGTGAGCGCTCGGTCGCAGTCGGCACCATCGACATGGCCGTGTGGGACGCTGTGGCCAAGATCGCCGACAAGCCACTGTTTCAACTGCTTGCCGAACGCTACGGCAACGGCACGCCCAACCCGCGCGTGTTTGTGTACGCCGCCGGCGGTTACTACTACCCGGGCAAAGGCCTCGAAGACCTGCAACGCGAGATGACCAGCTACCTGGAGCGCGGCTACTCGGTGGTCAAGATGAAGATTGGCGGCGCCTCGTTGGCTGATGACTGCGAACGCATCGAATCGGTGCTCAAGATCCTCGGCCCCGGCCAGCATCTGGCGGTGGACGCCAATGGCCGCTTTGACCTGCCCACGGCCATTGCCTACGGCCGCGCAATGTCTCAGTACCCGCTGTTCTGGTACGAGGAAGCCGGTGACCCGCTCGACTACGAACTGCAAGCCAAACTCGGCAAGGTCTACCAAGGCCCTATGGCCACCGGTGAAAACCTGTTCTCGATGCAGGACGCCCGCAACCTGATCCGCCACGGCGGCATGCGCCCCGACCGGGACTGGCTGCAGTTTGACTGCGCCCTGAGCTACGGTCTGGTCGAGTACCTGCGCACGCTCGACATGCTCAAGGAGAACGGTTGGTCACCCTCGCGCTGCATTCCGCACGGTGGTCACCAGATGTCTCTGGCGATTGCCGCCGGCCTGGGCCTGGGCGGCAACGAAAGTTACCCGGACCTGTTCCAACCCTTCGGCGGTTTTCCCGACGGCGTGCAAGTGCTAAACGGCTATGTCAACCTGCCGCCCCTGCCGGGCATCGGTTTCGAGGGCAAGTCTGACCTGATCAGCGTGATGCGCCAGCTCGCCAGCTGAGGCGGCCAACAAGCACGGCTGTCATCCCCATGGCTAACGCTGAATTGTGGGCGCTCAGGCCGCCAGTTCCACCTCAAACAGCCGGCCCGATAACGGGGCGTTGCCCAAGGCCTCGATGGAGACGGGCTGGCGCGCACTTGTGACGTACAGCGTGCCCTGACCGCCTGGCGCCACATCGCAGGGGGTGGGCACGGGCAAGCCGATCACGCGGTCCTGGCTGCCGTCGGGGGCAAAACGCAGTACGCTCCAGCCGCCTTGCAGCGCAGTCCAGATGCCGCCTGAGGAATCGACAGCCAACCCGCTGAGCAGGCCCGAACCAGTGGGTACCGTGGCCAGTCGACGCACCGCCGGTTGGCCGCGCTGCATCAGCAGAATCACGCCAGACGCGCTGGCCAGCCCGTAAAGGATGCATCCGGTGCTGTCCCAGGCCAATGCGTTGAGCGCCTCCGTCAACACCCAGCCACTGTCGGCGGGGGCCCCAACTGACGACAAGGGTGCCACCTGCCAGCGCGCGGCACCCGCAGGCTGGCAGGTCCACACGCTGCCGTCCGGCGCCGTGCACAAGGCGGTGGGGGCAGCACCCGGCCAAAGCTGCAACGTGCCGACGCGCGCACGGGCGCCGGCCAGTTCATCAAGCAGCCAATAGCCGGCTTCACAGGCCGCCAGCAAACGACCGGCGTGCACCAGCAGCCCGGTCAGGGGTGCGTCAAACACAGCCAGTTCGCGGTCTTGCCGGCCATCAAATACCCGCACCGCAGGCGCCAGGCTGTCGGCCCAGTAAAGCGACTGACTGGCTGGGCACCAGCGGGCAAATTCACCCCGAAAAGCCCAGGGACCAGGCACGACCTGCACTTGCGCAGGCGTGTTCATGACGGCATGCACCGCCAGTTGCGCGCCGATGCGCCGGCCGGCCTCGGCCAGTTCCGGCCCCAGGCCATTCACGCGCGCCATGGTCATGCGGTAAGCGGGGCCAGCCACGCTGATGGCACCGCGCACCCTGCCTGCAGCGTCCACCACAGGTGCGCCCACGCAGCGCACACCCAGGGCGATTTCCTCGTCGTCCACCGACCAGCCCCGGGCCGCTGTGATGCGCAGTTCAGCTTGCAGACGCCGCCGGTCTGTGATGGTGTGCGGCGTGAGCGCCTTCAGCGTGATCTCGCGCAGCAGTGCCTCGCGGCTGGCTTCGTCAAGAGCCGACAGGATGGCCTTGCCCTGGCTGGTGCAGTGCAGCGGCTTGCGTTGACCCAGAGCCGCGTGCGAGCGTTGGCTGTGCGCACCGTCGCAGCGCTCCAACGACAGCACCTCCAGCCCGTCCAGCGTCGCGAGGTAAGAAGTTTCACCAGTCAGGTCGCGCAGCGCACGCAACTCTAAACTGGCAGCGACCGACAAGTCGGGCATGGCGTGAGCGCTGCGCGCCATTTCAAAACATCGAAAACCCAGGCAATAGACGCGCCG
>JBIKHR010000318.1:0-3414 GCA_044362035.1 Polaromonas sp.
CAGCGGTGGCGAAGCACCGGCCAGTGTCGAGGCAGCGGCTGTTTTCATCGCCGCACTGCTGGATGCCGCCGGCGTAGCGCGCGCCGCGCTGATCGGCCACAGCTGGGGTTCGCTGATCGCGCTCGAAGCGGCGGCCCGGCTGGGCGCGCGCGTCAGCCACCTGGTGCTGGTGGGCACGGCTTATCCCATGAAGGTCTCCGCCGCGCTGCTCGACGCGTCCCTCAACGAGCCACTGAAAGCGCTCAAGATGATCAATGTGTTTTCACGCAGCACACTGGCGCCGCCGCCCTCAGTACTGGGGCCGGGCACCTGGGTCTATGGCGCCAGCATGGCGCTGGGCCGGCGCGTGCTGGCCAGTAATGCGGCGGTCAACGTGTTTCACCGCGGCTTTCAGGCCTGCGACAGCTACGCGCACGGCGAAGAAGCCATGGCCGCTGTGACTTGCCCGGTGCTGATGCTGCTGGGCGCGCAAGACCAGATGACGCCGCCCAAGGCAGCCCAGACATTGATTGCCCAAGCCCGGGCCAGTGGCAAAAACTGCCAGGTCATTGCGCTGCCCGTCGGCCATCATCAAATGAGCGAGGCACCCGACACCACGCTTCAAGCACTGCGCAATTTTTTGCAAACGGCGCCCGCCGGCGCGGCTTGATTTACAGCACGTCTCGCAGCGGCGTGTCGGCCCAGCCGGCGCGCGCCCGCAGCTTGTCCGTGCCGGGTGTTTTGTCGAGCAAAAGCACATTCACCAAGGGCTCCACCGGTGTGCGGTCCGGGTTCACCAGCAGCACGTAGCGCGGCTCGTTGTCGCCCTCGGCATCGACCAGCTGGCCGATCCAGTGCAGCTGGGTCAGGGTGTCCAGCACGGGTTCGAGCAGCAGCAAGTCCACCCGCAGCGTCTGCGCCAGTGCCGAAGCCACTTGCCCGCGCGCCATGCTGTCGCGGTTGTGGTCCAGCCACTGCAGCAGCTCCAGCGCCAGCTCAAACTGCCAGCCGGGCGCACCGTTGCGCCGGCCCGCGCCGGCCAGCAGGCTGGGCAAATAAGCCGTGATAACCGCCCCCATCAGCACAATGATCCAGGCCAGGTAAATCCACACCAGCATGATCGGCAGCGTGGCAAACGCGCCATAAACCACCGAGTAAGTCGGCACCATGCTCAGGTAAACCGCCAGCAGCTTCTTGGCCACTGCAATGCCAATGGCCACAAACACCCCGCCCGTCCAGGCATGCGCCCACTTCACATAGGTGTTAGGCATGTAGTGATAGAGCGCGGCCAGACTGCCGGCCAGCGCGACAAACTCCAGCGTGTCAACGACGAACTGCAGCAGCGCCGTGGGCGCGCCCGCCCCGCCACGGGCAAATGGCAGCAGGTAAGAGGTGGCAGCCAGACTGGCGCCCAGCAGCAAAGGCCCCAGCGTGACGGCGGCCCAGTAAATCAGCACGCGCTGCGCAAAAGGCCGCGGCTTGCGCACGCGCCAGATGCCGTTGAGCGTTCGGTCAATCGTCAGCACCATGGCAAGGGCGGTGATCACCAGCACGGCGAGACCGGCCACACCCAGTCGGCTGGCCTGGCGAGCAAACTGCGTCAGGTAGCCCAGCACCTGGCGCGCAATGTTGTCGGGGATCAGGCTTTCGACCAGCCAGATTTGCAGCGAGCCCTGCAACTTGGCAAACATCGGGAAGGCCGTGAAGATGGCCAGCGCCACCGTGAAAAACGGCACCAGCGCAATCGAGGTGGTGAAGGTCAGGCTGCTGGCGGTCAGGCCCAGGTGGTCCTCACGAAATCGGTTGCGCAGCGTGATCGCGGTGTCACGCCACGGAAATTTCGAAAGGTCTTTCAATATCTGCTGCACATTCATGCCGGTATCATGCCACCAGCATGAACAAAACCCGGCAAATCGACACCACACGCTGGCTGGCCACCGCCAGCCTCACCGGGCTGATTGCCCTTGGCCTGGCCTGGGAGCTGTGGCTGGCGCCCGTGCGCCCCGGCGGCTCGCTGCTGGCTCTCAAAGTGCTGCCACTGGTGCTGCCGCTGGCCGGCGTGCTCAAAAACCGCATGTACACCTACCGCTGGCTCAGCCTGCTGGTCTGGCTTTACTTCACTGAAGGCGTTGTGCGCGCCTGGAGCGATGCCGCGCCAAGCAACTACCTGGCCATGGTTGAAGTGCTGCTCTGCCTGCTGCTGTTCACGGCCTGCGCCATGCATGTGCGCGTGCGACTCAAAAAAACATGAACCCTGGCTTCATAGACAAACTGCGCAGCATCTGCGGCCAGGCGCATGTACTGACCGACGGCGACCTTTCTGCCTTTGAAGTCGATTGGCGCAAACGCTCGCACGGCAAGGCGCTGGCCGTGGTTCGCCCCGGCTGCACCGACGAAGTGGCGCGCGTGGTCCAGGCCTGTGTGGCCGCCCGGGTCAGCCTGGTGCCGCAAGGCGGCAACACCGGCATGGTGGTCGGCTCCACACCCGACGACAGCGGCACCCAGGTGGTGCTCAGCCTGCAACGCCTGCGCGCCGTGCGCGAGATCGACACTGCCAACCTGACCATGACGGTCGAGGCCGGCTGCGTGCTGCAAAGCCTGCAAGAGGCCGCGCTGAAAGCCGGATTTTTATTTCCGCTCAGTCTGGCCGCCGAAGGCAGTTGCACCATAGGCGGCAACCTGGCCACCAACGCCGGCGGCACGCAGGTGCTGCGCTACGGCAACACGCGCGACCTGTGCCTGGGCCTCGAAGTGGTGACCGCCGCCGGCGAGGTCTGGCACGGCCTGTCGGGCCTGCGCAAAGACAACACCGGCTACGACCTGCGCGACCTCTACATCGGCAGCGAAGGCACGCTGGGCGTCATCACCGCAGCCACGCTCAAGCTCTATCCCCTTCCGGCAGCGCGGCTCACCGCCTGGGCCGCCGTCGAGTCAATGGACCAGGCCGTGGCCCTGCTCGGTCTGGCGCAGCAGCACCTGGGCGCCAGCCTGACCGGCTTTGAAGTCATGGGCCAGTTTGCGCTGAGCCTGGTGGTGCAGCACTTTCCCCAACTCAAGGTGCCTTTTCATGACAGCGCCGCCTTTGGCGTGCTGCTCGAATGCTCGGACCAGGAGTCCGAAGCGCATGCGCGTGCGCTGTTCGAGCGCCTGCTCGAAGCCGCACTCGAGAACGGCTGCGTGAGCGACGCCGTGGTGGCCGAAAGCCTGGCGCAGGCCAAGCAGCTCTGGCATGTGCGCGAAAGCATTCCGCTGGCACAGGCTGAAGAAGGCCTGAACATCAAACACGACATTTCGGTGCCAGTCTCGCGTATTCCGGAGTTTGTGCGCAGCACTGACGCCCTGCTGCAACAAGCCATTGCCGGTGTGCGCTTGGTCAACTTCGGCCACCTGGGCGACGGCAACCTGCACTACAACGTGCAAGCCCCGGCGGGCGGC
>JBIKHR010000319.1:0-3407 GCA_044362035.1 Polaromonas sp.
GGGCGAGACCGTGGTCGAGCGCATCTACCACCTGGACCGCGGCTACGATCAGATGGAAAGCAAGCTGCGCGGCATTGGCGCTGACATTGAACGGGTCAAAGCATGATCACACTGGCACTCTCCAAAGGGCGCATTTTTGACGACATCCTGCCGCTGCTCAAAGCCGCCGGCATCGAGGTGCTCGACGACCCGGAAAAATCGCGCAAGCTGATTTTGCGCACCAACCAGCCCGATGTGCGCGTGGTGCTGGTACGCGCCACCGACGTGCCGACCTACGTGCAATACGGCGGCGCCGACATGGGTGTGGTCGGCAAGGACACGCTGCTCGAGTCCGGCAGTCAGGGTCTGTACCAGCCCCTCGACTTGCAGATCGCCAAGTGCCGCATCAGCGTGGCCGTGCGCGACGGTTTTGACTATGCCGCCGCCGTGCGACAGGGCGGCCGTCTCAAGGTGGCCACCAAGTACGTGGCGATTGCCCGCGACTTCTTTGCCACCAAGGGTGTGCACGTGGACCTGATCAAGCTCTACGGCAGCATGGAACTGGCGCCGCTGACGGGACTGGCCGACGCCATCGTCGATCTGGTTTCTACCGGCAATACGCTCAAGGCCAACCACTTGGTTGAAGTCGAGCGCATCATGGACATCAGCTCGCGCCTGGTCGTCAACCAGGCCGCGCTCAAGCTCAAGCAAGCGCCGATCCGCCGCATCATTGACGCCATGGCCAGCGCTGTGGCCGGCTGAATTTTTCACCATGACCCTGCAAGCCCAACCCGCCCGACTGTCCACCGTAGATGCTTCGTTTGAAGCGGACTTCAAGGCCCGGCTGCATTGGTCGGCCGACGCGGACGCCGCCATCGAAGAACGCGTGGCTGCCATCCTGGCCGACGTGCAGCAGCGTGGCGATGCGGCGGTGCTCGACTACACGCAGCGTTTTGACGGCCTGACGGCTGCCAGCGTGCAGGCGCTGGAGCTGACGCAGGCCGAACTGAAGGCGGCCTTTGACGGCCTGCCCGCGGCCCAGCGCAGCGCCCTGCAAGCGGCCGCCGCCCGCGTGCGCAGCTACCATGAGGCGCAGAAAAAAGCCTCGGGCGAAAGCTGGAGTTACCGCGACGAAGACGGCACCTTGCTCGGGCAAAAAGTCACGCCGCTGGACCGCGTGGGCATTTACGTTCCCGGCGGTAAGGCGGCTTACCCGTCTTCGGTGCTGATGAACGCAATACCCGCGCAGGTGGCCGGTGTGGGCGAGATCATCATGGTGGTGCCGACGCCGCGCGGCGAGAAAAACCCGCTGGTGCTGGCCGCCGCCTACGTGGCCGGCGTCAGCCGCGCCTTCACCATCGGTGGCGCGCAGGCGGTGGCGGCGCTGGCCTACGGTACGGCCACGGTACCGGCGGTGGACAAGATCACCGGCCCCGGCAACGCCTATGTGGCCGCTGCCAAGCGCCGCGTTTTCGGCACCGTGGGCATTGACATGATCGCCGGCCCCTCCGAAATTCTGGTGCTGGCCGACGGCAGCACACCGGCCGACTGGGTGGCCATGGACCTGTTCAGCCAGGCCGAGCACGACGAGCTGGCACAAAGCATTTTGCTCAGCCCTGATGCCGCCTACATTGACGCCGTGCAAGCCGCCATCGACCGCCTGCTGCCCGCCCTGCCGCGCGCGGCCATCATCGCCAAGTCACTGTCTGACCGCGGCGCGCTGATCCACACGCGCAGCATGGAAGAAGCCTGCGCCCTGAGCAACCGTATCGCGCCCGAGCACCTGGAAGTCTCCAGCCGTGAGCCCGGCCGCTGGGAGCCGCTGCTCAAGCACGCGGGCGCCATTTTTCTGGGTGCCTACACCAGCGAAAGCCTGGGCGATTACTGCGCCGGCCCCAACCACGTGCTGCCCACCAGCGGCACCGCGCGCTTTTCCAGCCCGTTGGGCGTTTATGACTTTCAAAAGCGCTCCAGCCTGATCGAGGTCAGCGAAGCCGGCGCGCAAGTGCTGGGCCCGGTGGCGGCCGAACTGGCTTACGGCGAAGGCCTGCAGGCGCATGCACGCGCCGCCGAGTTCCGCCTGCGCAGCGTCCCGCCCATGCGGGAAAAACCATGAGCGCTACACCCGCCGGGGTGTCGTCCGAACTTCAACAACGCATCCGCCAGGACGTGCAGTCCATGCACGCCTATGCCGTCCAGGACTCGGCTGGCATGGTCAAGCTCGACGCCATGGAGAACCCGCACCGTCTACCGGCCGGGCTGCAGGCTGAACTTGGCCGGCGGCTGGGCGCGTTGGCGCTCAACCGCTACCCCGACGGCCGCGTCAACGACCTGCGCCGGGCGCTGGCACAGTACGCTCACATGCCCGAGGGCTTTGACCTTATGTTGGGCAACGGCTCGGACGAGCTGATCTCTTTGCTGGCGCTGGCCTGCGATGTGCCTGGCGCGAAGGTGCTGGCCCCCGTGCCCGGCTTCGTCATGTACGCCATGAGCGCGCAGCTGCAAGGTCTGGCTTTTGTCGGCGTGCCGCTGACGGCTGATTTTGAGTTGGACGAAGCGGCCATGCTGGCAGCCATCGCCACGCACAAGCCGGCCATCGTTTACCTGGCCTATCCAAACAACCCGACCGCCAATTTGTGGGACGACGCGGTGATTGAGCGCATCGTCCTGGCCGTTGGCGCGCAGGGCGGTCTGGTCGTGATGGACGAGGCCTACCAGCCGTTTTCCAGCAAAAGCTACATCGACCGCATCGCTGGCCACAGCCACGTGCTCTTGATGCGCACGCTCAGCAAGTTCGGGCTGGCGGGTGTGCGTCTGGGTTACATGATGGGGCCCAAGGCGCTGATAGCCGAGATCGACAAGGTGCGCCCGCCCTACAACATCAGCGTGCTCAATTGCGAGGCCGCACTGTTTGCGCTGGAGCACCAGGCGGTGTTTGCCGCCCAGGCCGCTGATCTGATGGCGCAGCGCCAGCGCCTGCTGGCTGCGCTGCACGCCATGCCCGGGCTCAAGGTCTGGAACAGTGACGCCAACATGATTCTGGTGCGTGTGGAGTCGGACGCCGGTGATACAGACGCCGCCGGCCGGGTTTTCGAGCGTCTGAAGTCAGGCGGCGTGCTGGTCAAAAACGTTTCTAAAATGCACCCATTGCTGGCCAACTGCCTGCGCCTGACCGTCGGCACCGAAGCCGAGAACACGCAGCTGCTGGCAACCCTTGAAAAAGCCCTATGACCACCACCCCATCCCAGCCGGCGCGGACCGCTGAAGTCACGCGCAACACGGCGGAAACCCAAATCACCGCCCGGGTCAATCTGGACGGCACCGGTGTTTCGCGCCTGGCCACCGGCATCGGTTTTTTTGACCACATGCTCGACCAGATCGCCCGCCACGGGCTGATCGACTTGGACATCCAGGCGGCAGGCGACTTG
>JBIKHR010000320.1:0-3406 GCA_044362035.1 Polaromonas sp.
GCCGTGGCCGGTCCGCTCAGGTTGGCGTACGAGAGTTTCCAGCGCAGCAGGTTGGTGTCCTTGTTGAGTACGGCATCGACCTGGCCAGTGCCGATGGACGACACCGGCGGCACTTCGTTGGCGCTGCGCAATTGTGTGGTGAAGGTCAGCAGATGACTCTGGTCTGCCGCCGGCCGGATGCTGCCGCAGCCTGGCAACAGGGCGGCCGCCAACACCAGCGCAGTGATCACGCGAAACGTCAATCTGTTCATCCTCTGTCTCCTGCAGTCGGTCATTGACCAAAATAAGCCAAGGTCATCCTAGCCCAGACGCAGCGACTGCAACAGCTCATCCGGACAAACTTGCGGGCCGTCCTACGCAGAGGGCCCCTGCAGGCTGACGCCGCCGTGCAGATGGCCCGAACCAACATGGGCACTGTCTATGCCCCATTTGCCCGGCCGCTTAACCCGCCTTGTTACGGCTGTGCCCACGCACGCATCCGGCGCAGCCGACGGACGAGGTTTGAGCTTGGCGCGCGGGGCCGCGCTGGTGGTGGCGGCCTTGTTGCTGTCAGCCTGCCCAGACGTCAAACCGCCCAAAGACCCCCGCTACATTCCGCACCCCAAGATTGAACAACCCGAGGAGCCTGACATGAAAAATCCCCGCCCCACGAACCGCACCCCGAACCCTGACCCAGTGTCCGGCGAAGAATCGAATGCGCCCGCAGGCGCACAGGCCGGCCGGCAAATCGGCCGCCAGGGCCAGCGCGCCAGCCAGCAAGACCCCAGCATGAACCCTCGTACTCTGGTCGATGGTCAGTGGCGGGAAGCCAGCGAACCGCCTAAGGATAAAAGTAGCGGTGGCTGAACCTTGCCAATGTGATGAAATTGGTTTTTACATTGCCACTTCATCACGGAAAGCCCCATGACCCGACTTCATAACAAGGTAAGCATCATCACCGGCGCAGCGCAGGGCATCGGCCTGGCCACCGCCCTCAAATTTGCCGCCGAAGGCGCCATCGTTGTCGTCTGCGACCTGCGACAAGCGGGCGTGGATGCCGCTGTTGCGCAATGCAAGGCGCTGGGCGCACAAGCCATCGGCTGCCTGATGGATGTGACCGACCGCGCAATGGTGGATGCCGTGGTGGCGCAGGTGAAAAATCAGTTTGGCCGCATCGACGTGCTGGTCAACAACGCCGGCATCACCAAGGACGCCCGGCTGCAAAAAATGACGCTGGCGCAGTTTGACCAGGTGATTGATGTCAACTTGCGGGGCGTTTTCCATTGCGCCCAATCTGTGGCAGACACCATGGTCGCGCAAGGCAGCGGGGTAATTCTCAACGCCAGCTCGGTGGTGGGTATTTACGGCAACTTCGGCCAGACCAACTACGCCGCAACCAAGTTCGGCGTGATAGGTTTCACCAAAACCTGGAGCCGCGAACTCGGCCCCAAGGGTGTGCGCGTGAACGCCGTGGCACCCGGCTTTGTGGCCACCCCGATCCTCGACACCATACCCGAGAACGTGTTGCAGGAAATGAAAGCCAGGGTGCCCCTCAAGCGTCTGGGCAAGCCCGAAGAAATCGCCAACGTCTATGCCTTCCTGGCCAGCGACGAAGCCAGCTACATCAACGGCGCAGTCATTGAAGTGTCGGGCGGCATGACGGTTTGAGGGACGGGGCAGCACCGGCAAACGGCCATAATCCAAGGCATGAGTTCATTGCCCGTCCAAGACCGCCCCCGCCCTCAATCGCTCACCGACCTGTTTGTCTCTTTCACTGTGCTGGCCTTGCAGGGCTTTGGCGGTGTGCTTGCCGTGGTCCAGCGGGAATTCGTCGAAAAAAAACGCTGGCTGACAACCGAGGAATTCATTGAGGACTGGGCCGTGGCGCAGGTCATGCCTGGCCCCAACGTGATCAACCTCGCACTGATCATCGGTGGGCGCTATTTCGGCCTCAAGGGTGCTATGGCCGCGCTGTCCGGCATGCTGGCAGCGCCGCTGCTGATGGTGCTGTCTTTGGCCTTGCTCTACGCGCAGTTTGCCAGCCGTCCGGAAGTTGCCGGGGCCCTGCGCGGCATGGGTGCGGTGGCCGCCGGCCTGATCGGCGCGACAGCCCTGAAGCTGATAAAGGCGCTCAAAACCAATGTGCTGGGCTGGCGCTGGTGCGCCGCCTTTGGCCTGGCAAGCCTGGTGGCCATTGCGGCCATTAGGGTGCCTTTGGTTTATGTGATCTTCGGGCTGGGCGGCCTGGCCTGTGCCCTGGCGTTTAGAAAGTTGCAGCCATGAACGCACCGCTGCAACTGGTCTTTGGCGCGGCCGAGTGGCTGGAATTTTTTCTGCATTACATGACCCTGTCGCTGCTGGCGGTGGGCGGGGCGATTGCCACCATTCCGGACATGCACCGTTTTCTGGTGGAAAACAACCAATGGCTGACCGAGGCGCAGTTCAACGCATCGATCGCCATTGCCCAGGCCGCGCCCGGCCCCAATGTGCTGTTCATTGCACTGCTGGGGTGGAACGTCGGGCTCAACGCCGGCAGCTACCTCAATGGCTTTCTAGGTATTTTTCTGGCCATGGCGGGCATTTTGATTCCCAGCACGCTGCTGACTTACAACGCGGCCCAGTGGGGCCAACGCAACCGCGAACGGCGCAGCGTGCGGGCTTTCAAGCAGGGGATGGCGCCCATCGTGGTCGGTTTGATCATGTCCACCAGCCTGATTCTCGCCACTGCCAGCGGTCGTTCGCTGGAACACTGGCCGCTGTGGCTGATGACCGGCGTCACTGCCTTGATTTGCTGGCGCACCAAGCTGCACATTTTGTGGCTGCTCGCGGGTGGCGCGTTGATGGGCTGGTTCGGCCTGGTCTGAGCTGCCGGTGCTGCCAGGCTTCGTTATAACGGTACCGGCTTCAGCGCCGCTGGCGCAAGGCTTCGTAGAGGCAGACGCCGCTGGCCACCGACACGTTCAGGCTTTCTACAGCGCCGTGCATCGGGATGCTGACGAGTTCGTCGCAGGTCTTGCGTGTGAGCTGGCGCATGCCCTCGCCTTCGGCACCCAGCACCAGCGCGACCGGGCCCTTGAGGTCCACGTCGTAAATGGTTTTGGGGGCGTCGTCGCTGGTGCCTATGCACCAGATGTTGCGCTCTTTCAACTCACCCAGCGTGCGCGCCAGGTTGGTCACCATGAAGTAAGGCATGGTTTCGGCCGCGCCGCTGGCCACCTTGGCCACGGTGGCATTGATGCCGGCGGCATGGTCTTTGGGGGCGATCACGGCGTGCGCACCGGCACCATCGGCCACGCGCAGGCAGGCGCCCAGGTTGTGCGGATCGGTCACGCCGTCCAGCACCAGCAAAAGGGGCGAGGCCACGCCGCTGGCTTCGAGCTGCTCCAGCAATTCATCGAGCGAGGTGACTTGGGCCACGGCATTGACG
>JBIKHR010000321.1:0-3370 GCA_044362035.1 Polaromonas sp.
GCGCTTGCGCAAAATCGCCCGGCAGGCCGAGACTTTCTGGCTCAGTCCCGACTTGTCTGCCGGCCTGAACGCTCTGGGCGAAGACCCTGGCAACCCGTTTCGCCAACTGGTCGAAGCCGGTCGCGAGTCCACGGCACACCATCAGGGCACACACAGCGCCTTGCGCGACACGCTGGACATCAGCGACTGGGTCACGCGCAGTCTGCGCCATGCCATCGACGAGTTCACCACCCAGCTGCAGTCGGGCATGACGGTGCTGGCCTCGGTCGGATCCACAGCGCCGTTCGTCGGCCTGTTCGGCACGGTCTGGGGCATTTACCACGCGCTGCTGTCCATCGGCAGCGCCGGTCAGGCAACGATTGACCAGGTGGCCGGCCCGGTGGGCGAGTCCCTCATCATGACGGCGCTGGGGCTGGCCGTCGCCATTCCGGCGGTGCTGGGTTACAACGCACTGGTGCGCGGCAACAAGCGCGTGCTGCACCAACTCAGCCGCTTTGCGCATGACCTGCACGCCTACTTTGTGACAGGTGCGCGCGTGGGTGCCGCCAGCGGCAGCCGCTGACGCTCTGCGCGAGCAAGGAAAAAACATGGCTTTTGGAACCCAAGACGACACCGACAAGGTGATGCACGAGATCAACATGACGCCACTGGTCGATGTGATGCTGGTGTTGCTGATCATTTTCATCATTACCGTGCCGGTGATGAAACACGCGGTCAATATCGACCTGCCGCGTGCCAGCCATGCCGCCAGCGTCAGCAAACCGGACACATTGCGCCTGGGCATCGACGCCCAGGGTCGCTATTTCCTCAACGACATGCCGGTGCCAGACGAGGCGCTCAGCCCGCGTTTACTAGCAGCCGCAGCGCAAAACCCGCAGCCGGACCTGCATATTCGCGGTGACAAGGCCGTGCGTTACGAGCGCGTGGCGCAAGCCATGGCCGCCGCGCAACAGGCCGGCTTGCGCAAAATAGGCTTTATCACCGAGCCGGCGCCCTGACGCAGCTTCAAAGCCCCAAAGCGGCAATCCCGGCTCGGGCGATCTGCGCGTCTTCGGTTGACTTGACGCCGCTCACACCGACGGCACCCAGGCAAAAGCCGTCTTTCATGATCGGCACGGCCCCTTCTAGCAGACCTTCGACGTAAGGCGCACTTAAAAAAGAAGTGCGGCCGCCATTGATCAGCTCTTCATAGATTCGGGTTTCACGACGCCCCATGGCTGCCGTGTTGGCTTTGGCGGGCGCCATGTGCGAGGTGAGTGGCGCAGCATCATCCAGCCGCGACAGGTGCAGAAGATGCCCACCATCGTCCACGATGGCAATGGTCACGGCCCATTTGTTGGCAAGCGCTTCAGCTTCAGCAGCGGCGGCAATTTTTTTGACATCAGCGAATTCGAGGACTGGCTTGGTTTGCATGGCAATTTCAATCTAGGGCTAAAGCCGGCAAGCATACGTGCCCCAGAAAAACCCTTATGAAAAATAGGAGGCCTTGCCGCAGAATTTGCCCGCCCGCGCGGGAAGTCCCTAGAATAATGCGGTCTGCACCATGCAGGCCTTGTTTTAACGAACGCGGAGGATTTTCATGAACGACAACGTACAACCCCTAGGCTATGGCTACGACACCAGTGTCGCCCAGCGCAATCAGGTGCTGCGCAACACTTATTGGCTGCTGGCCCTGAGCCTGCTGCCGACCGTGCTGGGCGCCTGGCTGGGCGTGGCCACCGGCATCACCGCTTCCCTGTCGGGCGTGCTCGGCATTGTGGTCTTTTTGGGCGGCGCATTCGGCTTCATGTACGCCATCGAGAAAACCAAGAATTCGGCCGCCGGCGTTCCGGTGCTGCTGGGCTTCACCTTTTTCATGGGCCTGATGCTCTCGCGCATGATCGCCATGGTGCTGGGCTTCAAGAACGGCTCTGACCTGATCATGACGGCATTCGGCGGCACCGCCGGTGTCTTCTTTGTCATGGCCAGTCTGGCCACCGTCATCAAGCGCGACCTCACCGGCATGGGCAAGTGGCTCACCGTGGGCGCGGTTCTGCTGATGGTCGGCGCCATCATCAATGTCTTCGTCGCTTCCTCGACCGGCATGATCGTGATCAGCATGCTGGCCATCGGCATCTTCAGCGCTTTCATCCTGTATGACCTCAAGCGCATCATTGACGGCGGCGAGACCAACTACATATCTGCCACGCTGGGTCTGTACCTCAGCCTGTTCAATGTGTTTCAGAGCCTGCTGGCCCTGCTGGGCATCTTTGGCGGCGAGCGCGACTGACGCCAGCCACACGCTGACATGAAAAAAGGGCCGCAAGGCCCTTTTTTCATGGTGAAGCCAAAAGTCTCAGGGGCGCTCGAACACCGCCATCGATTCCACATGCGCCGTGTGCGGAAACATGTTGATCACACCGGCGCTGACGCAGCGGTAGCCCGCTTCATTAACCAACAGGCCCGCATCGCGCGCCAATGTGGCGGGGTTGCAGCTCACATAAACGATGCGCTCTGGCGCAGACCAGCCGGCCGGCGGCGTCACGGCCGGGATGGCATGCACGCCGGTGTCCACACCGTCCTCATAAATGGTGGCGCGCACCGGGCCGTGCGGATGCAAGGCCACCAGCGACTTGAAGAGCTCAAAAGCGCCTTCGCGGGGCGGGTCCACCAGCCATTTGTCGGCCTGGCCGTCTTGCACCAGCAGGGCCGGCGTCATTTCAAACAGGTTGCGCGCCACAAACAGCGTGGGCGACAGCGGTGCCAGTCCGGCGGCCGGACGCGTGCCCTGGTTGATCGCGTAGTTGGCCTGCGACCGGGCCACCAGCACGTCACTGCCTTCAATGCCCAGTACTTCGCGCGCGCAAGTGGCCAGCGGCAGCGTGAAGTTGCCCAGACCGCAGAACCAGTCGATCACGCGTTCGCCGGGCTCGACCGCCAGCAGGCGCAAGGCCCGCGCCACCAGCACGCGGTTGATGAAGGGGTTGACCTGCGTGAAGTCCGTCGGCTTGAAAGGCATGTTCACGCCGTAGTCGGGCAAACCATAAGCCAGTGGCACCGCGCCCTCTTGTAGCGGGTCCAGCAGCTTGACGGTTTCGGGGCCCTTGGATTGCAGCCACCACTGCAGCCCCGGTCGCTCAGCGGCAAAGGAACGCAGGCGCGCCAGGTCGGCTTCGCTCAAAGGCTCCATGTGGCGCAGCACCATGGCCGTGACGGCCGGGGCGCCGTCGCCGGGTGCGTCACCGCAGGCCAGCTCGATTTGCGGCAAGGTCTCGCGCGCTTGCATGGCGCCAATGAGTTCGCGCAGCGGCATCAGCATATCGCTGACATGCTGCGGCAGCACATGGCATTCGTGAATGTCAGCAACGTACGTGCTTTTGCGCTCATGAAA
>JBIKHR010000322.1:0-3368 GCA_044362035.1 Polaromonas sp.
AAAAATAATTTTATATTTATTTTAACAATAATTGATGATTTTTTAGATTTATAGCGTTGACTTATGGGAATGCGCAACAGCGAGATGACGCATGAGAACAAGCCCAAAAAGGTTGCCCACCGGCCCACACCCTGCAACAAGTTGGTTTTTTCTAAGAATAAGCATTTTTGATATTTTTATTGTTTATACTGCGATAAATATAAATATTGGGCATGGCAAGAGATCCTCTGAGGTCTTTTCCCGGTAGATTTTCAGGGCAACGGCACACCGACCAACCAATTAACCAACCAACCAAACGGAATTTTTCATGTTGGAAAGAACTCTGGATTCGAACAACTATCTCAAGTTCCTCACACTTGTTCAAGAAGTTCGCGTCTCGCCTGAATACAGCGAAGTCAGCCCTTCCGAAGAAAGGCTGCTGAACCTTCTGGCCTCTGCCTGGAACATGGAACAGAAGATCACGGTCTTGCAGGCCATGGGCTTAGACCGGGACATTTCGCACAGTACATCGCACCGCCTGCTGAAAAGCCTGCGGCTGAAGAACTTCATCACGCTGATGGTTGACGAGCGCGATACCCGCGTGAAATACGTCTTGCCTACCGAGAAGACCAACCAGTACTTTTCACATCTGGGTAGTTGCCTGGACCGGGCACTCAAGCACAAGACCGAGCCCGCCCTGGCGGGCTGACGGGCTGATTCGGTCCGGGGCATGTTGAAATCGACAACTTGCCCACCCCGGACTTCTCTCATGACTGATTTCTTAAGCCAGGCCCGCGCCTTGCTCGGCCCGGCGCATGTACTTACAAATGACCTGGCCGCCTACGCCACTGACTGGCGCGGCAAATTCACGGGCATGCCGCTGGCGGTTTGCCGGCCGGCCGACACAGCGCAGGTTGCGGCACTGGTCAGACTGTGCGCTGCCAACGGCGTGGCCATCGTGCCGCAGGGCGGCAACACCAGCATGTGCGGCGGCGCTACCCCTGACAGCAGCGGGCAGCAGCTCATCATCAGCCTGACTCGTCTGAACCGCGTGATTGACATCTCGCCGCTCAACAACACCATGACGGTGCAAGCCGGCTGCGTGCTGCAAACCCTGCAGGCGCTGGCCGCTGAACACGACCGGCTGTTTCCACTGTCGCTGGGCGCAGAAGGCTCGTGTCAGATCGGCGGCAACATTGCGACCAATGCCGGCGGTGTGCAGGTGCTGCGCTACGGCAATACGCGCGATCTGGTGCTGGGTCTGGAGGTCGTGCTGGCCGACGGCCAGGTGCTCAATGTCCTGAAGGCCTTGCGCAAGGACAACACCGGTTACGACCTCAAGCACCTGTTCATCGGCTCAGAAGGCACCCTGGGCATCATCACGGCGGCGGTGCTCAAACTGTTCCCGGCCCCCAAGGCCAAGACAGTGGCCTTTGCGGCTTTTCAGACGCCGCAGCAAGCGTTGGAGTTGCTGGGCCTGATGCGCAACGCCATGGGCGATCGCTTCACCGCCTTTGAGCTGATGAGCCACGCCAGCCTGGCGATGATCCGCCAGTACTTTCCGGCCACGCCGGCGCTGTTTGCCCAGGCCTACCCCTGGCACGTGGTGATGCAGGCCACCGATGGCGGCGAACAGCAGGTGCTCGACAGCGCTTTTCAGGGTGCGCTGGAAGAAGCCCTGTCGCGCGGCATCATTGATGATGTGCTGATAGCCAGCTCTGAAGCACAAGCCAAAGAACTCTGGACAGTGCGCGAAAACATCAGCGAAGCGCAGCAATTCGACGGCGCCAACATCAAGCACGACATTGCAGTCGCGGTGTCCAGCGTGCCGGCTTTCATTGATGAAGTGGAACCGATGCTGCACGCCGCCTACCCGGGCGTGCGGCCCATTGTTTATGGCCATCTGGGCGACGGCAATTTGCACTTCAATGTGTCGCGACCGGCCGGCATGAGCACACCCGACTGGCAGGGCGAAACCGACCGCGTCAACGCCATCGTGCTGGACGTGGTGGCCCGCATGCAAGGCTCATTCAGCGCAGAGCACGGACTGGGCCAGTTGAAAAACCACGAGATGGCGCTTTACAAAACGCCGCTGGAAGTCGAGGTGATGCGCCGCCTCAAACAAGCGCTGGACCCGGCGGGCCTGATGAACCCGGGCAAGCTGCTGCCAAGCTGAGCCGGGCGCTCAGGCGCCCTGCGTCTCGACGTACAAGGCGTAAACCGAATGGCAGCTGGCCATGTAAAGCCGGTTGCGCTTGGGGCCGCCAAAGACCAGGTTGGCGCAGCGCTCGGGCAAGTGAATATGGCCGATGGCCAGGCCTTGCGGGTTGAACACCATCACGCCGTCCAGCGCCTGGCTGTCCGCACCGGGCGCGCCATTGCCGCCCCAGCCACACCAGATATTGCCGTCCACATCGACCTTGATGCCGTCCAGCGCGCCATGGCCCTGCGCGTCAATCACCAGCGTCTTGTTGGACACGGCGCCGCTGGCGGCCACGTCAAAAGCCCACACCCTGCGCCAGGGTTGAGCACGTGACTCGACCACGTAAAGCTTTCTGCCGTCGGGCGAAAAAGCCAGTCCGTTGGGGCCGGCCAAGCCCTCCACAGCGCAACCCAGCTCGCCCGTTTGTGCGTCGATGCGGTAGACGCTTTGCGGCAACTCGGATGCGCTTTTATGGCCTTCCCAGTGGCCCTGAATGCCAAAGGGCGGGTCAGTGAACCAGATGGAACCATCGGCCGCACAGACGACGTCGTTGGGCGAATTCAATCGCTTGCCCTGAAAGCTGTCGGCCAGCACCGTGATGCTGCCGTCGTACTCCGTGCGCGTGACGCGGCGCGTCAGGTGCTCACAGACCACCAGGCGCCCGCGTGCGTCGCGGCACATGCCGTTGGCAAAGTTGGCGTCGCTGCGAAACACGCCGGTCTGCCCGGTGGTTTCGTCGTAACGCATGATGCGGTTGTTGGGCACATCCGAAAACAAGAGGTAGCGGCCGTCGCCAAAGTAAACCGGCCCTTCAGCCCAGCGCAGGCCTGAGCAGATTTGCTCGACCGTCGAGCTGTAAATGCGGTACCGGGCAAAAGACGGGTCGAGAATTTCAATGGCCGGGTCGGGGTAGCGCTGCGCTGGTTTGAAATCAAAAACCGGCGCATTGAGCGTTACGCCGCCCTGCTTCGCGTTCCATGATGTGTCCATCGGACTGCCTTTTTGTTGTTAATTGCAGTGATGGTAGCGCCATGCAACAAGCCGGCTGGAGCCGGCCCCGGGCGCTCAGGGCTGCTTGGCCGCCAGCGCCTTGCGCCGGGTGCGCGCACGAATGTTCAGCGCCTCGACCGCCAGCGAAAAAGCCATCGCCGCATAGATGTAGCCCTTGGGCACGTTCTGGTCAAAC
>JBIKHR010000323.1:0-3362 GCA_044362035.1 Polaromonas sp.
AAAGCCACCATGATGAAGATTTCGCACCCCATCGTGTTCGGTCACGCGGTTCGCGTTTACTACAAGGATGCTTTTGCCAAGCACGGCAAGTTGTTTGACCAGTTGGGTGTGAACGTCAACAACGGCCTGTCCAACCTTTACGAAAAGCTCGAAACCCTGCCCACGACCAAGCGTGAAGAAGTCATCCGTGACCTGCACGCCTGCCACGAGCACCGCCCCGAGCTGGCCATGGTCGACTCGGCCAAAGGTATCTCCAACCTGCACGCGCCCAACGACGTGATCGTGGACGCCTCCATGCCCGCCATGATCCGTCTGGGCGGCAAGATGTGGGGCGCTGACGGCAAGCCCAAGGACACCAAGGCGGTGATCCCTGAAAGCACCTTTGCGCGTATCTACCAAGAGGTCATCAACTTCTGCAAGACCAACGGCAACTTCGACCCCGTCACCATGGGCACCGTGCCCAACGTCGGTCTGATGGCCCAGCAGGCTGAAGAGTACGGCTCACACGACAAAACCTTTGAAGTGTCCGAGCCCGGCGAAGCCCGCATTGTGGACATCGCCACCGGCCAGGTGCTGCTGATGCAAAACGTCGAGGAAGGTGACATCTGGCGCATGTGCCAGGTCAAGGACGCGCCGATCCGCGACTGGGTCAAGCTGGCGGTCACCCGCGCGCGCAACTCCGGCATGCCGGCGGTCTTCTGGCTGGACCCGTACCGCCCGCACGAAAACGAGATCATCAAAAAGGTCGAGCTTTACCTCAAAGACCACGACACCACCGGGCTGGACATCCAGCACATGTCGCAGGTGCGCGCCATGCGTTACACGCTGGAGCGTGTGGTCCGCGGTCTGGACACCATCTCGGTGACTGGCAATATTTTGCGTGACTACCTGACCGACTTGTTCCCCATCATGGAACTGGGCACCAGCGCCAAAATGCTGTCGGTCGTGCCTTTGATGGCCGGTGGCGGCCTGTATGAAACCGGCGCCGGCGGCTCTGCCCCCAAGCACGTGCAGCAACTGACCGAAGAAAACCACCTGCGCTGGGATTCGTTGGGCGAGTTCCTGGCCATCGCTGCCAGCCTGGAAGACCTGGGCATCAAGACCGGCAACGACAAAGCCAAGGTGCTGGCCAAGTCCTTGGACGCAGCCACCGGCAAACTGCTGGACAACAGCAAAAACCCCTCGCCCAAAACCGGCCAACTGGACAACCGCGGCAGTCAGTTTTACCTGACTCTGTACTGGGCCCAGGCTTTGGCTGCCCAGACGGAAGACAAGGCGCTGCAGGCCTTGTTTGCGCCAGTGGCCAAGACACTGACCAACAACGAGCAAAAAATCGTCGACGAGTTGGCTGCGGTGCAGGGTAAGCCGGTGGACATCGGTGGTTACTTCAAGCCTGACATGACCAAGATGACCGCAGTGATGCGTCCCAGCGCCACCTTCAACGTGGCGCTCGAATCCGTCAAAGCCTAAGCAAAGACCAGAGGGCCTGCGGGGGCCGCTCAGATTGCGAGGGGATCGACGTCGATCGCCCAGCGAATCAGCGGCTTGAACTCAGCCTGCTGGCGCGTGGCATCCATCACCGGTTGCCACGCCGCCAGAAAGCGTTGCAGCGCCGTGCGTGAGGCGCTCTCCACCAGCATCTGCGCACGCTCCACATTGGCCACCCGTTGAATCGTCATGGGCACGGCCGGGTAGGGCGTGACCAGTCCGTGCCCGGGCAGGCCCTGCGCCTGCGCGGCGGCGGCGGCTGCATTCAAAAAACCCTGCGCCACATCTTGCGAGCGCGCTTCGGCGCGCACCAGCGCACTGAAGCCGAAAGGCGACATGCCGGCGGCCTCGCGGTCGGCGAGTTCCTGCGCCGCAAAAGCCGGGTAGTCGTGTTTTTTGAGCGCGTCAAACAGCGGATGTCCGGGGTGAAATGTCTGCACCCACATCTCGCTTTGCGCGCCCTGCGCGGCGTTGCGCCCGGCCCGGCCGGTGGCCTGCATTAACAGGCCGAACAGACGCTCGGGCGCGCGGAAGTCGCTGGAAAACAGCGCGCCGTCCGGGTTGACCGCCGCCACCAGCGTGATGTGCCGGAAGTCATGGCCCTTGGCAATCATTTGCGTGCCCACCAGCACATCGACCTCGCCCGAATGCACGCTGGCCAGTTGGGACTCGAGCGTGCCCTTGAGCCGCGTCGTGTCGGCGTCAATGCGGGCAATTCGCAGCGGGCTGCCGTCGGGGCGGGTGATGCCGTGCAGCAACTCGGTCAGGTGTTCTTCGAGCCGCTCGGTGCCGCGACCCACCGGCGCAATGTCCACATTGCCGCAAGACGGGCAGGCTCGCGGCACGCGCTCTGTGAAGCCGCAGTGGTGGCAGCGCAGCGTACGGTCTATCTTGTGAAACACCCGGAAAGCGCTGCAATGCGGGCATTCGCTTTTCCAGCCGCAGTCGTGGCAGGCCAGCACCGGTGCGTAGCCGCGCCGGTTTAAAAAGATCAGCGACTGTTCGCCTCGCGCAATGCGCCCGGCTATGGCCGCCAGCAGCGGCGGCGCCAGCGTGCAGTGTTTGGGCTGGTGGTTCATGTCCACCAGGCGCACCTTGGGCAGCTCGCCCTGGATGCTGCCCGCCTCACTTTGCACGCCAATGCGCTCATGCATGGTCAGGCGCTGGTAACGGCCGGCCAGCGTGGCCTGCCAGCTCTCCAGTGAAGGCGTGGCCGAGCCGAGGATGACGTGGCAAACCGGCGCTGCGCCTGACGTTGGCGATGGTTCAGCGGATTCAGCGGTTTCAGCCTGGCGCTGGCCTTCCAGCCGCGCGCGGTAGACCGCCAGATCGCGTGCTGAGTAGCGTGCGCCTTCTTGCTGTTTGTAGCTCGGGTCGTGTTCTTCATCAACCACGATCAGCCGCAAATGCGGCATGGACGCCAGCACCGCCATGCGCGTGCCCAGCACCAGCCGGGCCACGCCGGCGTGCGCGGCCAGCCAGCTTTTCAGGCGCTGCGCCTGCGTCAGGCCGCTGTGCATCGCCACCACGCGCTCGCGGCCCAGGTGCGCAAAGCGTTCTTCAAAGCGCGCCTGCAGTTGCGGCGTCAGGTTGATCTCGGGCACCATCACCAGCACCTGGGCCTCGGGGTCTTCGGCCAGCACGCGGGCGGCGGCGCGCAAGTAGACCTCGGTCTTGCCGCTGCCGGTGCTGCCAAAGAG
Source organism: Polaromonas sp. (assembly GCA_044362035.1). Taxonomy (GTDB): domain Bacteria; phylum Pseudomonadota; class Gammaproteobacteria; order Burkholderiales; family Burkholderiaceae_C; genus Polaromonas. Next base: position 3,189 of record JBIKHR010000323.1, read on the forward strand.
CAGGGCCGGACGCGGGTCGCTGGCCAGCTGTGCCAGCGCAGCGCTTTGTTCGGGGCTGAGCGCCAGGCCTTCATGCGGCGTTTCGGCGCGGGAGGTGTCGGCCTGCGGGCGTTTGAGCCGGCGCGCCAGTTGCACCGCCGTCAACTCGCGCAACTGCGGCGGTAGCGCGGCCAG
>JBIKHR010000064.1:0-10975 GCA_044362035.1 Polaromonas sp.
CTTGTGGCGACATACGTAAGCATTCGCCCTCAGCCTGTCGATGGGCATTTTCGCCACCACCACTTCTGGAGATAAGAATGAAAGTTTTCTACGACAAAGATTGCGACCTGAGCCTGATCAAAGGCAAGACTGTGGCCATCATCGGTTACGGTAGCCAGGGCCATGCCCACGCGCAGAACCTGAACGACAGCGGCGTCAAGGTCGTGGTCGGTCTGCGCAAAGGTGGCGTGTCGTGGGACAAGGTTGGCAAAGCTGGCCTGAACGTCATGGAAGTCAACGACGCCGTCAAGGCAGCGGACGTGGTCATGATCCTCTTGCCCGACGAGCAGATCGCCGAGGTCTACACCAACAACGTGGCGCCGCACATCAAGCAAGGCGCGTCGCTGGCTTTTGCCCACGGCTTTAACGTTCATTACAACCAGGTCATCCCGCGCGCTGACCTCGATGTTTGGATGGTCGCACCCAAGGCCCCGGGCCACACCGTGCGCAACACTTACACCCAGGGTGGTGGCGTGCCCCACCTGGTCGCTGTCCACCAGGACAAGAGCGGCAAGGCCCGCAACCTTGCGCTGAGCTACGCCATGGCCAACGGTGGCGGCAAGGCCGGCATCATCGAGACCAACTTCAAAGAAGAGACCGAGACCGACCTGTTCGGCGAGCAAGCTGTCTTGTGCGGCGGCGCTGTCGAACTCATCAAGATGGGTTACGAAACCCTGGTCGAAGCCGGCTACGCCCCTGAGATGGCCTACTTTGAATGCCTGCACGAGCTCAAGCTGATCGTTGACCTGATTTATGAAGGCGGCATCGCTAACATGAACTACTCGATTTCGAACAACGCCGAGTATGGCGAGTACGTGACCGGTCCTGAAGTCATCAACGAAGAGTCGCGCGCTGCCATGCGCAATGCGCTCAAGCGCATCCAGAACGGTGACTACGCCAAGATGTTCATTCTGGAAGGCCGCACCAACTACCCAAGCATGACCGCTCGTCGTCGCAACACGGCGGACCACAGCATTGAAGTGGTGGGTGCTCAGCTGCGCGCCATGATGCCCTGGATCGCCAAGAACAAGCTCGTCGACCAGACGCGCAACTGATGCAGTGTCGGGCTTCGGCCCGTGTCTTCATCCGGGCAGGCCGCGCAAGCGATTGCGCGGCTTTGTTTTTTGCTGCTTCATGTTGAGCGATAGCCGTTTCGCCATGGCCGTGGGCTGTGCTTGGCCTTTGGTATCCTCGGTACATCTACACGCGCAAGCGTTGATTTTTCTTACTACAGCCTGGCGGCTGGCAGGCCACTGGCCTTTGACCGCCGGCGAAACGACGGCTGACGCCGTCTGGAGCATGTCCCATGAATGATGTTGACGAGTCTGGTCCGGCCACGACCCAAGCCGCCTTGCGCAAACCCGGCAAGGGTCTTTACGTGCTGCCCAACTTGTTCACGCTGGCGGCTCTGTTTGGCGGTTTCTATGCCATCGTGATGGCCATGAACGGCCGCTTTGATCAGGCTGCCATCGGTGTGTTTTGCGCCATGGTGCTGGACAGTCTGGACGGACGTGTGGCCCGCATGACGAACACTCAGAGCGCTTTTGGCGAGCAGATGGACTCGCTGTCGGACATGGTCTCTTTTGGCGCCGCACCGGCCCTGATTGCCTACGTCTGGGGCCTGACCAGTCTGGGTCGCTGGGGTTGGATTGCGGCGTTTGTGTACTGCGCCTGCGCGGCGCTGCGACTGGCGCGTTTCAACGTCAACACGGCGGTGGTCGACAAAAGCTACTTTCAAGGTTTGCCTTCACCGGCAGCAGCAGCGCTGGTGGCCGGTTTCATCTGGCTCATGACCGAAGCGGGTGTGAAGGGCCAGGACGTTCGTTGGTACATGTTTGCCCTGACGCTTTACGCGGGCCTGACCATGGTCACCAACGTGCCGTTTTACAGTTTCAAGGACATCAGCCTCAAGCGCAGTGTGCCTTTTGTGGTGATCGTGCTGATCGCTCTGGGCATCGCCGCGATCAACATCGACCCGCCCACGGTGATGTTTGCCCTCTTCATGTTGTATGGATTTTCTGGCTATGCCTTGTACGGTTGGCGCAAGGCCAAGGGCTTGCAAACCAGCGTGATTTCAATATCTACTGACGAACCCGAAGAACGCGACCTGCACAAGTGATGTGCGAATTCTGTGATACATTGATTCCATGAACTTGTTGTCCCTCGCACTACTGCTATCTCCCCCGGGGCGGAGACGGTAGCGCGCACGCGTCAACCATCAACGGCCCGTTTGCACCAGCAACGGGCCGTTTTTCTTTGGTTTTTTGTTTATTGATTTTTACCTTCGTGAGACATCCATGTTGAACCAACCTTCGAGTAAATACAAAGCTTTCAACCCGGTGCACTTGACCGACCGCACCTGGCCCGATGCCATGCTGACCGCCGCGCCCATCTGGTGCAGTGTGGACCTGCGTGACGGTAACCAGGCGCTGATTGAGCCCATGGACATTCCGCGCAAGCTCAAGATGTTCGAGATGCTGGTGAAGATCGGCTTCAAGGAAATCGAGGTCGGTTTTCCTTCAGCTTCACAAACAGAGTTTGACTTCTTGCGCAAGCTGATTGACGAACAACTGATACCGGACGACGTGACGATTCAGGTGCTGACGCAGGCACGCGAGCCCCTGATCCGCCGGACATTTGAAGCCTTGCTGGGTGCCAAACAAGTCATCGTGCACCTGTACAACGCCACTGCGCCCGTCATGCGGCGTGTGGTGCTGGGCATGAACGAAGATGAGATTGTCCAGCTGGCCACTGCCAATGCCAGGTTGTTTCAACAACTGGCCGCGCAGCAACCGGCCACCCGCTGGACCTTTCAGTACTCGCCCGAAATGTGGTCGGGCACTGAGCTGGCGTTTTCCAAACGCGTGGTTGATGCCGTCACCGAGGTCTGGCAACCCACGCCCGGGCACAAGTGCATCATCAATCTGCCTTCGACGGTCGAGCACTCCACGCCCAACATTTTTGCCGACATGATGGAGTGGATGCACCGGCATCTGGCCAGGCGCGATGCCATTGTCATATCCGTGCATCCGCACAACGACCGTGGCACCGGCACTGCCGCCGGCGAGTTGGCCCTGATGGCCGGCGCTGACCGCATTGAAGGCTGCCTGTTCGGCAACGGCGAGCGCACCGGCAATGTGGACCTGGCCAACATCGCGCTCAATCTCTACACCCAGGGCGTGTCGCCCGGGCTTGATTTTTCCGACATCGATGACATCCGGCGGACCGTTGAGCACTGCAACCAGTTGCCTGTGCACCCGCGCCACCCCTATGCAGGGGATCTGGTCTACACCTCGTTTTCCGGATCGCACCAGGACGCCATCAAGAAGGCTTTTGCCGCGCGCCGTGAGGGTGATGTCTGGGACATGCCCTACCTGCCGATTGACCCCAAGGACCTGGGCCGCAGCTATGAGGCGGTGATTCGTGTCAACAGCCAGTCCGGCAAGGGCGGCATTGCTTACTTGCTGGAGAGTGAGTTTGGCCTGGAGTTGCCGCGGCGCTTGCAGATCGAGTTCAGCCAGGTGGTGCAAAGTGTGATGGACGCCATCGGCAAAGAACTCAGCGCGCAAGACTTGATGACCCTCTTTGAGCAAACCTACTGCACCCTCAGCGTTGCGGCCCCCGAGCAACTGGTGATCGAGGAAAGTGCGCAGTTCGGCAGCAAGTCCTTCAATATCAAGGCCGGCGTGCGTCTGGGCGAGCAGTTGCACCAGGTGCAGGGCACGGGTGCCGGCCCAATCGATGCCTTTGTGGCTGGTCTGGCCGCGGCCACCGGGCAGGACGTGCGCGTGTTGGACTACCACGAACACGCCATAGGCTCGGGCGCCAGTGCGAATGCCGTGGCGTACCTTGAGTTGCGCATCAACGGGCAGACGCTGTTTGGCGTGGGCATGGACGGCAATATCGTGTCGGCCTCGCTCAAGGCCATCATCTCGGGTTTGCTGCGCAGCCAGAGTGGTCTGGGCCAGTCGGCCCCATCCGGCGCTACCATAGCGGTTTGACTCAGCCGTAACGCCCGGGCACCCGGGATCTAAAGCGCGCCACCTTTGCATTTTTGTTTTCTGGAAGCTTGCCATGACCGATAAATTGATCATTTTTGACACCACCTTGCGCGACGGCGAGCAGTCACCCGGCGCTTCCATGACGCGTGACGAAAAGCTGCGCATTGCGCGCCAGCTGGAGCGTTTGAAGGTGGACGTGATCGAGGCCGGCTTTGCCGCCAGTTCAAACGGTGACTTCGACGCGGTGCAGGCGATTGCCAATGCGATCAAGGATTCGACCATCTGTTCGCTATCCCGCGCCAACGACCGCGACATCTCGCGCGCTGCCGAAGCCCTTAAAGGTGCGCGCTCGGCGCGCATCCACACTTTCATTGCCACCAGCGCGCTGCATATGGAGAAAAAACTCCGCATGACGCCTGAACAGGTTCTTGAACAGGCCAAGCTATCAGTGCGTTTCGCTCGCAATCTGGTGGGTGACGTTGAGTTCAGCCCCGAAGACGGTTACCGCAGCGACGTAGATTATCTGTGCCGCGTCATCGAGGCCGTCATCAAAGAGGGTGCCACCACCATCAACGTACCCGACACAGTGGGTTACGCCGTGCCCGAGCTGTATGGCAACTTCATCAAGACCCTGCGCGAGCGCGTGCCGAATAGCGACAAGGCGATATGGTCCGTCCATTGCCACAATGATCTGGGCATGGCAGTGGCCAACTCATTGGCCGGCGTGAAGATCGGTGGCGCGCGTCAGGTGGAGTGCACCATCAACGGCCTGGGCGAGCGTGCCGGCAATTGCTCGCTCGAAGAGATCGTTATGGCCGTGAAAACACGCCGCGATTATTTTGACCTCGACATGAACATCGACCCGCTGCACATTGTGGCAGCCAGCCGCATGGTCAGCCAAACCACCGGTTTCGTGGTCCAGCCCAACAAGGCGGTGGTGGGCGCCAATGCGTTTGCGCATGCCTCGGGCATTCACCAGGACGGCATGCTCAAGGCGCGCGAGACCTACGAGATCATGCGCGCCGAGGACGTGGGCTGGAGCGCCAGCAAGATGGTGCTTGGCAAGCTCAGTGGCCGCAACGCCTTCAAGCAGCGCCTGCTCGATCTGGGCGTGCAGTTGGAAAGCGAGACCGACATCAACGCAGCTTTTGCCAAGTTCAAGGAACTGGCCGACCGAAAGAGCGAGATTTTTGACGAAGATATTCTGGCGTTGGTCAGCGATGAGAGCGTGTTGCAAGAGCGCGAGCAATACGGTTTCGTGTCGCTGTCGCAGCACAGCGAGACCGGCGAACGGCCTCAGGCCAGCGTAGTTTTCACTGTCAACGGCAAGGAAGTCAAAGGCAGCTCGGATGGCAACGGCCCGGTCGATGCTTCGCTCAAAGCCATCGAAAGCCACGTCAAAAGTGGCGCAGAGATGGTGCTTTACTCGGTCAATGCCATCAGCGGCTCCACCGAAAGCCAGGGTGAAGTCACCGTGCGCCTGCAAAACAGCGGCCGCATCGTCAATGGCGTGGGTGCCGACCCGGACATCATCGTGGCCTCAGCCAAGGCCTATCTGAGCGCGCTCAGCAAACTGCACAGCAAGGCTGACAGGGTACCGGCGCAGGGCTGAGGTCCGGCCCGGTCGGGTTTACATGAATAAAGTCACGCAAGTTTTTGATATTGCATAGTTTTTTGTATTTAGATACACTGCACATCAGCTTGTTTTTAGTTCCTGTGTTCCCCCTGAAAGCCAATTGCCCATGTTTAAAACGAGTTTTGCGCGTTTCTCCAGACTCCTAGGCGTCTGCAGTCTGGGTTGGGTGCTGGCCCTTCCGGCATTTGGCGCAAGCCCGAACAACGCGGACAAAGGGTCCAAAGCACGGGTCACCAAGGCCGTCAAGCATGCGGCGCCAGTCCGCAAAATCGCCAAAGCCCGCAACGTCAAGCGTGCGACCATGCGCAATGTGCCCCCAAAGCCATCCTTTGGCCATATCGCCGGTCTGCAAGGCGCCCTGGATCCGCTGTCCCTGAAGTCCAGTGTTGCGCTGGTCATCGACCAGGACACGCGCGAAGTTCTCTTCAGCAAAAATGACCATGCGGTGCTGCCGATTGCCTCGCTCACCAAGTTGATGACCGGCGTGATCATCAGCAGCGCTAACCTGTCCATGGACGAAATGGTCACAGTGACTCAGGACGATGTTGACACCGAAAAGGGCAGCTCATCTCGCCTGAGCGTTGGCACGTCCCTGACGCGCGGCGAGTTGCTGCACCTGGCCCTGATGTCCAGTGAAAACCGCGCCGCCCATGCGCTCGGCCGTACCTACCCGGGCGGTCTTGCGGTTTTTGTGAGCCAGATGAACGCCAAGGCCAGGTCGCTGGGCATGAATGACACTCGCTACGTAGAGCCAACCGGCTTGTCAAGCCAGAACCAGTCCAGTGCCCAGGACTTGGCCACGTTGGTCAACGCCGCCCATGGCGACGCTACCCTGCGCGAGTTGTCGACTTCTGCCGGCCACCAGGTTGCCGTTGGGCGCAAGACCTTGCAGTACAAGAACACCAACAGTCTGGTGAGAAGCCCTGAATGGGACATCGGCCTGCAAAAGACCGGCTACATCTCTGAAGCCGGGCAGTGCCTGGTGATGCAGACCAAGATCGCCGGTCGCAAATTGATCATGGTGTTTCTGGACTCTGCTGGCAAGTTGAGTCGCCTCGGTGACGCTGAGCGCGTTCGTCGCTGGGTCGAAGCCGGACCGGTTGCGGTGCGCTAGGTCAAAGCTGTGAACGCCAACAAGCTGGTTGGCGGCGGATCACCAAGGCTTTAAGGTCCCGGTGCCATAGCACTTGTACTTTATGCATTCCGAAGGGCTCGCTGATCGCGGGCCTTTTTACTTTTCAGTCTTCTTTGCTGTAGCCCAGCGCCGCTGAAATTTCGCGCGCCGTGGCTTGTAGCTTGGGCAGCCAGCTTTCGTCGAGCCTGTCTGCCGGGGCCGAGATCGACAGGCCGGCCACGAGCTTGCTCTGGTCGTCGTAAATGCCGGCTGCCATGCAGCGCACACCCAATTCGAGTTCTTCGTTGTCACGCGCAATGCGGTATTGCTTGACCTTCGAGAGTTCCCGCTCCAGTGAAACCAGCTGGGTGATGCTGTTGCGGGTCTGTCCGGGTAGACCGGTGCGGGTGGCGTAACTGCGCAGGCGCTGCGGGTCATCAAAGGCCAGAAACAGCTTGCCGACCGATGTCAGGTGCAGCGGCGCTCGGCCACCGATGGCGCGCACTACCTGCATGCCCGAACGCTCGCTGTAAGCGCGTTCGACATAGACGATCTCATCGCCCTGGCGCATGCTCAGGTTGACCGGTTGTTGTGTCAGCTTGTGCAATTCGCGCATGGGCAGCAGCGCCGCATCACGCACACTCAGCCGCGCCTTGACCAGATTGCCCAACTCCAGCAGGCGCATGCCCAGCCGGTAGCTGCCCGCCACAGGGCGTTCGACAAATCGGCCGGTGGCCAGGTCATTGAGGATGCGGTGTGCGGTGGACGGATGCAGCCCTGACTTCTCGCTGATTTCCTTGAGTGAAAGTGCTTCTTCACGCGAGGCCAGAATTTCCAGCAGCGTGAACATGCGCTCGATTACCTGAACTGTCGGCGTGGCGGGGGTGCTGGGATCGTTTTTTTTCATGCTTCGGCCTTTGCGCCGAATTTTACTTTATGAAATTTTGCGGCTGTCTTTTCATGTTGACGGGGCCTGCCACTGGCCGTCAATGCGGACTTCATGCGGACTAAAGCGTGCCTTGTAATTCATTTTCGGGCTTTGGGCTATCCAATAGCCCAGATACAGATAAGGCAGGCCCAAGCGCCGGGTTTGTTCGATTTGCCAGAGCACGCTGTAGTTGCCGTAGCTGGACTGCGGTTCGGGCTCGTAAAAGGTGTAAACCGCAGACATGCCATCGTTGAGCACGTCCAAAATGGAAATCATTTTCAGCTCACCGGCTTCACCGTTGGCAAGCGTTTCCCGAAACTCCACCAATCGGGTATTGACCCGGCTTTGCAGCAAGAACTGCGTGTACTGGTCGATGCTGTCCTGGTCCATGCCGCCGCCTGCATGGCGACCATTCTGGTAACGCAAATACAGTGCGTAGTGTTCGGCCGTGAAACTCAGATTGAGCACACGCGTTTGCAGGTGCTGGTGACGGGCCCGGGCCCTTTTCAGGCTGCGGTCGGGCTTGAAGTCATTGACCAGCACCCGAAGCGGCACGCAGGCTTGGCAACCGTCGCAATATGGGCGGTAGGTGAACATGCCGCTGCGCCTGAAGCCCGTGCTCACCAGATCGGAATACGCGTCGTTGTTAATCAGGTGGCTGGGCGTGGCTACTTGCGAGCGGGCCTGACGCGCCGGCAGGTAGCTGCAGGGGTAGGGCGCTGTTGCGTAAAACTGCAGCGTTTGCAGAGGCAAGTCGTTGAGATGCGTCACGGCAGAGGCGTCAAAATTGTTTGCCAGTATAGGTCGTCAAAAAGCCACTGCGGGCGTGCCAACTGTGTCTGAAAGTTGACCCTGGCAGCAAAGTCTGCGCGCGTCATTTCAGCCGCGCCCAGCGACGCCAGATGCCCTGTGTTTTGCTGGCAATCGATCAGCGGCAGTCCCTTTGCCTTGCAAAAAGAAACCAGCCCGGCCAGCGCAATTTTGGAGGCGTCTGTATGGTGCGCGAACATGGACTCGCCAAACACCATGCCGCCCAGATTGACGCAGTAAAGCCCGCCGGCCAGTTCGCCATTGACCCAGGTTTCCACGCTGTGGGCATGGCCGGCACGGTGCAGTTCGCTGTAAGCGGCAATCATCTCGGGCACGATCCAGGTGCCTGGCTGACCCTCGCGCGGGGTGTCGGCGCAGGCCTGAATCACCCGATCGAAAGCCGTGTCGAAGCGAAGGCTGCACCCGGGCTCGACCAAAAAACGGCGCAGCGTTTTTTTCAGTGACCGGTGCAGCTTGAAATCCGCCGTCTGCAGGGCCATACGCGGGTCCGGGCTCCACCACAAGATCGGCTGGCCCGGGCTGAACCACGGAAAGATCCCCTGACCGTAGGCCCGCACCAATGTCTGCACATCAAGCGCACCTCCTGCGGCCAGCAAGCCCGGTGCGGGATCGTGCTCGCCCCAGGCGGTTTGAAGCGGCGGAAATGCCTCGCCGTCGTCGAGCCAGGGAACAGGGGTTTGGGGGCGCCGCATGCTGTGGTGAAGTGTTGGCTTTAAATGGGGCGCACGCTATAGGGCCAGCGCAACGCAATGCCGCCATGTTAGCGGCGATGGTGCGGCTGTGGTGCAGCAAGGGTCGGCAGGCTGTGGAGACCCCGACGGCCGCGCTCTCAAGTTCGGGCAAGATACCACCTTGTTGTTTGACGCTGATGTCTGCACATGCAGATGCGCAAGCGTCAGCGATGGGTTTGATTTTTATAATTTATTTAGATGGGACGATAGCCATGCTGCTGGATGCTGAAGACTCTCAACTGGTGCTGGTGGACTATCAACTGCACCTGATGCCGGCGATTTTCGAAAACCAGCAGGTCATCGCCAATGCCGTGCGCCTGGCTCGCCTGGCTGCGGCGCTGAAAGTGCCTGTTTGGGGCACCGAGCAGATGTCTGAAAAAGCCGGTCTTGGGCCCAATGTGCCTGAATTGCTGTCTGCCATCGAGGCTGCGGGCGGGCGGGTGCTGCAAAAAATGCATTTCAGTGCCGTAGTTGACGGGCTGGCCGATTGGTTGCGGCCGCCGGTGCGCAAGGCTCAGCCAGGCGGTAACGCACGCAGCCTGCCCAAGCATTTGCAAAAGCCTGCGCCCCAGGAGGAAGACGGGCGCGGCACCATCGTGCTGGCCGGCTGCGAGGCGCATGTCTGTCTGATGCAAACGGCGCTGGATTTGCTGCAGGAAGAGTTCGATGTCTGGGTGGTCACCGACGCCTGCAGTTCGCGTACCGAGCGTAACCGCGACGCTGCCTTTGACCGCCTCGCCGGCAACGGTGCCGAGCTGGTAACCACCGAGATGGTCGCTTTTGAATGGTTACGCGCCGCTGACCACGCGATGTTCAGGGACGCGCTGGCCCTGATCAAGTGATGTCAGGCTGTAGCAAGCCTGTTATCAATAATTATGAATTCAGTTTAGAGGCCTGATCTCGAACCCATCCGGTTTCGGGGCGGCCCACCAACGGGGACAAACACATGTTCAAGGCTTTGCTGCTCCAGAAGACAGAGGCGGGTTTTACGGCGGGTATGGCCGATCTGGACGAGGCACAGTTGCCGCCTGGCGACGTGCGCGGCCGCGTCGAGTACTCGACCCTGAATTACAAGGATGGTCTGGCGATCACCAACCGCGGCCCGGTGGTGCGCACCTGGCCCATGGTCGCCGGCATTGACGGCGCGGGCGTGGTCACACAGTCCAGCCACGCGGGCTGGCAGGCGGGGGATCGTTTTGTGCACAACGGCTGGGGCTTTGGCGAAACGCGCTGGGGCCTGCTGGCCGGGCAAGCCAGCTTGCAGGGCGATCAGCTCGTCAAGCTGCCGGCGGCGCTGAGCACGCGCCAGGCCATGGCCATCGGTACGGCCGGCTACACCGCCATGCTTTGCGTGCTGGCGCTCGAACAGCACGGCCTCAAGCCCGGTGCTGGCGAGGTGCTGGTCACCGGTGCCACAGGCGGCGTCGGCAGCACCGCGGTGGCATTGCTCAGCAAGCTGGGTTACAACGTGGTCGCCGCCACCGGCAAGGCAACTGAAGAAGCCTACTTGCAGCAATTGGGCGCCAGCGCCGTCATTGACCGGGCCAGCCTGGCCGCCCCCGGTAAACCCTTGCAAAAAGAACGCTGGGCTGCCGTTGTTGACGCGGTTGGCTCGCACACGCTGGCCAACGCCTGCGCGCAGACTGCTTATGGCGGCGTGGTCGCGGCCTGCGGGCTGGCGCAAGGCGCAGATTT
>JBIKHR010000065.1:0-10919 GCA_044362035.1 Polaromonas sp.
GACTGACTGCTGACGGGGTCGATCACCACGCCAATGGCCAGATCAGCCTGGCCCGAAGTCAGTGCTTCCAGCGTGCCCGACAAGACCTCATCGCGAATTCGCAGGCGCGTGGGCGGTGCCAGCGCCAGAAAGGCTTCGCACAACTCCATCACGGTGGTGCGCGAAATCACACTGTCCACCGCCAGCGTGAGCTGCGGCTCCCAGCCGGTGGCCACGCGCTTGACGCGGTTGGCCACGGCGTCGAGTTCGGCCAGCAGGCGATTGCCTTCGCGCAGCAGTTCCTTGCCGGCTTCGGTCAGCTTGGCCTGGCGAGAGGAGCGGTCAAACAGCAGCACGTCCAGCGCGGTCTCCAGTTGCCGCACGCGGTAGGTCAGGGCGCTGGGCACCAGCCCGAGTTCGCGTGCCGCTGCCGCCATGCTGCCGGTGCGGTGGACCATGGCGATCATGTCCAGCGCGCCAGGTGTGAGGGCGTCGCGAAAATTACTCATGGGGGGGTTCTCGGGTTCAAAGTATTTGAATGATGCCAGCTTGCGCCTGGCCACTGCTGAAAATGGCCGAGGGTATGTCTGTAGGGCCAATTTATCGATAAAAAGATCAAATAGAGGGTTTTTTAACCCGGACAATTGAAGATTTTCAAGCAACTCTAGAAGGACAAGCGATGCGTTTTGTAAGCTACAGCACTGGCGGCACCCTCGGTTGGGGCCTGCTGGTGGATGGCGGTGTGGTCGATGGTCAGCAACTGGGAGTCGGCCTGCCGCACACGCTGCGTGAATTCATTGCGCAGTGTGCGGCGCAACCGCAGTTGCTGGCCGGCGTGGCCACGCGCGCCAAGTCGGCCAAGCCGGGCCCGCTGGGCGCTGTGACGCTGGCGCCTTGCGTGCCCGACCCCGGGAAGATCATTTGCCTGGGCGTGAACTACGTGGACCATGCCAAAGAGGGCGGCAACGCCATTGCCGACTACCCGGCTTTTTTCTTGCGATGCAACACCTCGCTGCTGGCGCACGGCGCGCCTTTGCAGGTCTCGCCCACGTCTGACAAGCTCGACTTCGAGGCCGAGTTGGCGGTGGTGATCGGGCAGCGCACGCGCTTTGTGCCCGAGGCTGACGCACTCAAATCGGTGTTCGGCTACGCCTGCTTCAACGACGGCTCTTACCGCGACTACCAGCGCAAGGCCAGCCAGTGGACCATCGGCAAGAACTTTGACGCCAGCGGCGGCTTTGGCCCGAGCCTGGTGACTGCTGACGAGCTGCCCGCTGGCTGTGTGGGCTTGCGCATCCAGTCGCGCCTGAACGGCCAGGTCATGCAGAACGCCGACACCAAAGACATGGTGTTTGGCGTGGCGCGCACCATCGCGCTGCTGTCCGAATGTATGACGCTGGAGCCCGGTGACGTGCTGGTGATGGGCACCCCCGGCGGCGTGGGCTATGCCCGCACTCCGCCGGTCTGGATGAAGGCCGGCGACACCATCGAGATTGATATTGAAGGCGTGGGCCTGCTGTCCAACCCGGTGACGGCCTGAGTCTGACGGGCGCTGGCGCCCACCGCCTGCAAAAAAGCCCCGTTCCGGGGCTTTTTTGCGTTCAAAATATTTAAACCATGAGAACAAATACGTTCAACTCCAAAAGGAGTTCGTCGGGCTAAAGTTCAGGCCTTGGCTGGCTGAGTCTTGTTCCCTCTACAGCCGCCCAGCCCCCTGGCTTTAACGAAAGGCTTGCTTATGTTGACTTTGCGCCCCTCGGCCGAACGCGGCTACGCCGACCACGGCTGGCTGAAGTCTTTTCACTCCTTTTCCTTTGCCGGTTACCACGACCCGGCGCACATGGGCTTTGGCAATTTGCGCGTCATCAATGAAGACCGCATCGAGCCCGGCACGGGTTTCGGCACCCACGGCCACCGCGACATGGAAATCATCAGCTACGTGATGAGCGGCTCGATCGGCCACAAGGACAGTATCGGCAACGGTGCCTCGATCCCGCCTGGCGATGTGCAGCGCATGAGCGCCGGCAGCGGCATTCAGCACAGCGAGTTCAATCACGCCCAAAACTCGGTCACGCATTTCCTGCAAATCTGGATTGAACCGAACGTGCGCGGCATTGCGCCGGGCTACGAGCAAAAAACATTTGCAGATCTTGAGAAGCGCGGCAAGTTGCGGTTGGTGGCCTCACCCGACGGCGCTGCGGGCGCCGTCACCATTCACGCAGACGCCCGGCTTTACGCGGGCCTGTTTGACGGCAGCGAAGAAGCCCGCCTGCCGCTGGACCCACAACGCAAGACCTATGTGCAATTGATTCGCGGCGAGTTGGAGGTCAACGGGCAACTGCTCAAGGCCGGTGACGCCGCCAAGCTCGAAGCCGAAAGCGCCTTGCACCTGGCCGGCGGCAAAGATGCCGAAGTGCTGGTGTTTGACTTGAGCGCCTGAGCCCTGTTTTTTTACTTTTCTAAGAAAGATTTTTCATGTTCACTTCCCTGCAAAACCCGCTGGCTTTCATTGGTCGGGCACTGATCGCCTTGTTGTTCATTCCGGCTGGCTTTGCGAAGATCGGCGGCTTTGTTGGCACCATGGGCTACATCGCCGCCATGGGTGTGCCTTTTCCTGCGCTGGCTGCCGCCATCGCCATCGTGGTCGAACTCGGCCTGGGCTTGCTGCTGCTGGCCGGTTACCGCACGCGCTGGGCGGCTTTGGCCTTGGCCTTCTTCACGTTGGTGATCACCTTCATCTTTCACCCCTTTTGGGGCATTCCCGCCGAAATGGTGATGTCGCAACAGCAGGCTTTTTTCAAGAACATGGCCATCGTCGGTGGCTTGCTGGGCATCGCGGCCTGGGGCGCCGGGGCCTGGAGCCTTGATGCCAAACTCGGCAAATAAGTTTTTATCCCAACTTTTTTAAGGAAAATAAAATGAGCGCTATCGTTGTTGTTTACCACTCCGGCTACGGCCATACCCAGCGCATGGCGCAAGCTGTCGCCCAGGGTGCAGGCGCTGAGTTGCTGGCCATTGACGCCGACGGCAATCTGCCCGAAGGCGGCTGGGAAGCCCTGGCTGCGGCCCCGGCCATCATCATGGGCTCGCCCACCTACATGGGCAGCGTGAGCTGGCAGTTCAAGAAATTCGCTGATGCCAGCTCCAAGCCCTGGTTTTCGCTGGCCTGGAAAGACAAGGTCTTTGCCGGTTTCACCAACAGCGCCTCCATGAACGGTGACAAGCAGTCCACGCTGAACTACCTGTGCACGCTGGCCATGCAGCACGGCGGCATCTGGGTGGGCCTGGGTGTCATGCCCAGCAACAGCAAGGCCGCGCAGCGCAATGACCCCAACTTTCTGGGCTCGTCCAGCGGTGCCATGGCGCAGTCGCCCTCCGATGCGGGTGCCAGCGAGATGCTGCCGGGTGACCTGGAAACCGCTCAGGCCTTCGGCCGGCGCGTGGCCGATGTGACGGCGCGTTTCAAGGCCGCCTGATCGCCTTGCCCGGGTGGCCAGCGTTTAAGATCGCGCATGCGAATTTTTACCCTGCTGCCCTGGCAAGACTGGCTGGCCATCGTCTGGTTTTTTGGCTCCTGGCTGACGTATTCCTGGTTTGCCCGCCACGAAAGCCACAAGCGTCCGTCCATTTTGCGGGCGACCAACCGCTACCGGCACTTCTGGATGTTGCAGGCCACCGGGCGTGACCCGCGTGTGCTGGACGGCATCATCACGCAGAACCTCTCCAGCACGCCGTCCTTCTTTTCATCGACCACCATCATCATCATCGGCGGCTTGTTCGCCCTGATGGGAACCACCGACCGGGCCAGCGAACTGGTGCGCGAAATTCCTTTTGCCGTGCAGACTTCGGTGCTGATTTTTGACCTGAAGGTGCTGCTGATCATCGGCGTCTTTGTGTTCGCATTTTTCCGCTTCAGCTGGTCGATGCGGCAATACACCTTTGTGGCCTTGCTGATCGGCTCGCTGCCTTCACCCCAAGAATTCGATGCGGGCAAGTTTGACCGCGAAGCCTTTGCCGCAAGGGCCAGTGACATGGTGGGGCTGGCGGCAGAAACTTTCAACGACGGCTTGCGCGCTTACTACATGAGTTTTGCGCTGATGGCCTGGTTTTTTTCAACGCCTGCGTTTGTGGTCGCCACCGCGGTGGTGCTGTTGATTCTTTACAACCGCGAATTCCGCTCGGAAGTGCTCAAGGTGCTCAAAGAGTAGCGCAGGGCTCAGGCGCAGGCACGAGCTCCGGGCGCGCAGCCAGGCTGGCGTCCACCACGCGGCGCTCGTCAAATACAAAGCAGCCGCCCGTGTAATGCGCCTGGCCGACCTCTTCAAAGTACTTGAGGATGCCGCCATCGAGCTGGTACACATCGGTCAGTCCGGCTTCACGCATCAGGATGGCGGCTTTCTCGCAGCGAATGCCGCCTGTGCAAAAGCTCACTACCGTCTTGCCTTGCAAGGCCGCCCGGTGCGCAGCAAAGGCCGCCGGAAATTCGGTGAACTTGTCGATGCGCCAGTCGACGGCGCCGGTGAAAGTGCCGCAGTCCGCCTCGAATGCATTGCGGGTGTCCAGCGTCACAACGGGCTGGCCGCGGTCGTCCATGCCCTGGTCCAGCCAGCGCTTGAGCGTGGCTGCATCCACCGCCGGCGCGCGGCCCCGGGCCGGGGCAATGGTCGGGTGGTTCATGCGGATGATCTCGGGCTTGATCTTGACCAGCAGCTTTTTGAACGGTTGCGCCGCAGACCAGCTTTCTTTGACCTGTAGCGCCGCAAAGCGGCTGTCTGTGCGCAGCCAGGCTAAAAACAGGTTGATGGCCGCTGCTTCACCGGCCAAAAACAAATTGATACCTTCTTCAGCCAGCAGCACCGTGCCCCGGATACCGCTGCCGTCCAGCGCCTGGCGCACGGCCGTTTGCAGGTCGGACAGCGCGTTCAGACTGACAAAGCGGTAGGCCGCAATATTGAGGATGGACATGGGGTCGGATTGTAGGGAAAGGCCTTAAAAATCGTTTTTTGGCAAGGCCCCGGGCGCGTCAATGCCGCGCCTAAAATGATTCGCATGTTTGTCCATTTGCGTATTCACACCGAGTTTTCTGTCGTCGATGGCACCAACCGGATCGACGAAATTGTCGGGGCCGCCAAGGCCGACCAGCAGCCGGCGCTGGCCATCACCGACCTGTCCAATTTATTTGGCACGGTCAAGTTTTACAAGCAGGCGCGCGGCAAGGGCATCAAGCCGCTGATCGGCGCCGACCTCTGGGTCGAAGTGCCCGGCAAAGACGCAGGCGCGCCCCCGGCCCGCTTGCTGCTGCTGGTGCAAGACCGGCGCGGTTACCTCAATTTGTCAGAGCTGATCACCCGTGCCTGGACCCAAAACGTGGTGCGCGACCAGGCCATCGTCAAGCTCGAATGGCTGCAGGAACTCGGCGAAGGCCTGATCGCGCTGGCCGGTGCGCAGACCGGCGCGGTGGGCCAGGCGCTGCTGCAAGGCGACCAGGCCCGCGCCATGGAATGCGCGCTGCACCTGGCCGGTATTTTTCCGCACCGCTTTTATCTGGAAGTGCAACGCGCCGGGCGTGCTGACGACGAGCGCCACGTGGTCGCCACCGTGCAGCTGGCCGCCCGCATGAAGCTGCCTGTGGTGGCCACGCACCCGGTGCAGTTTTTGACTTACGACGACTACGAGGCGCACGAGGCGCGAGTGTGCATTTCGGAGGGCGAAATCCTGGGCAATGCCCGGCGTGTACGCAAGTTCACGCGCGAGCAGTACTTCAAGAGCCAGGCGCAGATGAGCGAGTTGTTCGCCGACATTCCGTCGGCGCTGGCTAACTCGGTCGAGATCGCCAAGCGCTGCAACCTGGAGCTGGAGCTGGGCAAGCCCATGCTGCCCGACTACCCGACACCCGAAGTCGATGGCGTGCGCCTGCCGATTGACGCTTACTTTCGCCACGCCTCTCACGAGGGTCTGGAAGGGCGGCTGCTGCACTTGTACCCGGACGCCCAGCTGCGCGAGGAAAAACGCCCCGAGTACGTGGCGCGCCTGGACTTCGAGATCAACGTGATCCTGAACATGGGCTTTCCGGGTTACTTCCTCATCGTGGGCGATTTCATCAACTGGGCCAAGAGCAACGGCTGCCCGGTGGGTCCCGGACGGGGTTCGGGCGCCGGCTCTTTGGTGGCGTATTCGTTGCGCATCACCGACCTGGACCCGCTGCAATACAACCTGCTGTTCGAGCGCTTTTTGAACCCTGAGCGGGTGTCGATGCCCGACTTTGACATTGATTTTTGTCAGAGCAACCGCGACCGCGTGATCGACTACGTCAAGGACAAGTATGGCAAAGAGGCGGTCAGCCAGATCGTCACCTTCGGCACCATGGCGGCGCGTGCGGTCATTCGTGACGTGGGCCGCGTGCTCGACTTTCCTTACGGCTTTTGCGACAGCATCTCCAAGCTGATTCCCAACAAGCCGGGTCAGGCGGTGTCGCTGCAACTGCCACCGGCGGACCGCGACAAGAATGACAAGATGGTTTACGCACTGGAGGCTGAGCCGATTCTGGCCGAGCGCGAAAGCAAAGAAGAAGATGTGCGCACGCTGCTGGAGCTGGCGCGCAAGCTCGAAGGCTTGACACGCAACGTCGGCATGCATGCCGGCGGCGTGCTGATTGCCCCGGGTAAGTTGACCGACTTTTGCCCGCTTTACCAGCAGCCCGGCAGTGACTCAGCGGTGAGCCAGTACGACAAAAATGACGTCGAGGCGATCGGTCTGGTGAAGTTCGACTTTTTGGGCCTGGCCACGCTGACAATTTTGGAGATTGCGCGTGAGTTCATCATGCAGCGCCATGCGGGCCAGGAGAACTTTGCCTTTGAAAATTTGCCGCTCGACGACGCCAAGGTTTACCGCCTATTTGCAGAAGGTAAAACCGAGGCTGTGTTCCAGTTTGAAAGCAGCGGCATGCAGCGCATGCTCAAGGACGCGCGGCCCTCGCGCCTGGAAGACCTGATTGCGCTGAATGCCCTGTACCGGCCCGGCCCGATGGATTTGATTCCGACTTTTGTGGCGCGCAAGCAGGGCCGAGAGGAAGTGATCTATCCGCACCCGCTGGTGGCCGATATGCTGTCTGAGACCTACGGCATCATGGTCTACCAGGAGCAGGTGATGCAGACCGCGCAGATTCTGGGCGGCTACTCGCTGGGCGGCGCCGACATGCTGCGCCGTGCCATGGGCAAAAAAGACGCCGACGAGATGGCCACGCACCGCCAGATCTTTCGCGACGGTGCGGCCAAGAACGCTATCAACGAGGTCAAGGCCGATGAAATCTTTGACTTGATGGAGCGCTTTGCCGGCTATGGCTTCAACAAGTCGCACGCCGCAGCCTACTCGCTGCTGGCCTATCACACGGCCTGGCTGAAGGTGCATTACACGGCGGAGTTTTTCTGCGCCAACATGACGGTGGAGATGGACGACACCGACAAGCTCAAGATCTTGTTCGGTGACGCCGTCAAGATGGGCATCAGCTTCGAGTCGCCGGACGTGAACCGCGGCAACTACCGCTTCGAGCCCATCACCGACAAGAGCATTCGATACGGCCTGGGCGCCATCAAGGGCACCGGCCAGCAAGCCATTGCGGCCATTGTCTCGGCGCGCGACGAGGGCGGGCCTTTCACCTCGCTGTATGACTTTTGCGTGCGTGTCGACAAAACTAAACTGAACAAGCGTACCGTTGAGGCCCTCATCAAGGCCGGCGCTTTTGACAACCTGCACCTGAACCGCGCCGAGTTGCTCGGCTCGGTCGATAGGGCCTTTGAGTTCTCGGCTGCCACGCAGGCCAACGCCAACCAGGGCGGCTTGTTTGACATGAGCGACTCGCATGCCGCCAGCACGCAAGAGCCGCCGCTGGTCGAGGCCATGCCCTGGGGTGTTAAAACGCGCCTGACGCACGAAAAAACCGCCATCGGCTTTTACCTTTCCGGCCATTTGTTTGACGAGGTCGAGCTCGAAGTACGCCAGTTCGCCAAGCGCAAGATCGAAGAGCTGATCGACTCGCGCGACCAGCAACTGATCGCTGCCATCGTCACCGACCTGCGTGTCATCAACGGCCAGCGCGGCAAGCTCGCGCTGTTCAAACTGGACGACAAGACCGCAGTGATCGAAGCCACCGCCGACGAGGGCGTGCTCAACGCGAACCGCAACACGCTCAAAGACGACGAGCTGGTCATCATCCAGGGCGTGCTGCAGCCCGACCGTTTTGCCGGCGGCTTTCGCCTCAAGGTCACGCAAGTGTGGGACCTGGAAGCCGCGCGCTGCCGCTTCGGCAAGTACCTGCGCGTGGCCGTCAACGGCAAGGCCCCCGACGTGGCGCGCTTGGTCAAGGACTTCCCGCCCCGGCGGGAAGCGGGCGAGCAGGGCAATCTGTTGTTGGGCCTGTCCGTGCGACTGAGCCTGCGCCGCGAAGGCGCCAGCGCAGAGCTGCATCTGGGCGAAGCCGCTAAGTTCTACCCCACCGATGCCGCCCTGGCCAGTTGGATGGCACAAGCCGACCGCGGACTGGTGCAGGTGGTGTACGAGTGAGCACCTGCCGCGCGACTTAAGCGCAAGCGCTGTTCAGCTTGGCCAGATCCGGTCTCACGCTGATACCAGGCGTGTCGTCCAACGTGCTGCGCGCAGTGGGAGCGGGCACAAAGAGGGTAGTTTCATGTCGAATAGTCTAAAGGTATGGCATATAATACCTTTGAACTTCACAGCATCTTTTCTTCATGTGGTGAACGCCTTGGACTTTGCCCTTCCTGCCGCACGCGCCACCCTCACAGAAAAAAATGAAAACCAACAAGTTAAACCAGGGTTTTGACTACATCATTGTCGGAGCCGGTTCGGCCGGTTGCGTGCTGGCCAACCGTCTGAGCGCCGACCCGGCCTGCCGCGTGCTGCTGCTCGAAGCAGGGGGGCCATCGCAGGGGTTTTGGCTACGTTTGCCGGTGGGCTACTTTCGCACCATCAACGACACGCGCTTTTCCTGGCAGTTCGGGGTGGAGCCACAGGCCGAGACCGGCCACCGCGCCATGGTCTGGCCGCGCGGCAAGGTGCTGGGGGGCTCCAGCGCCATCAACGGCCTGCTTTACATCCGCGGCCAGCGCGCCGACTACGACGGCTGGGCGGCGCTTGGCGCGGCTGGCTGGAGCTACCGCGAGGTGTTGCCCTACTTCAAACGCTCTGAACGCTATGAGGGCGGCGCTAATGAATTTCATGGTGGCGCTGGCGAATTAGGCGTATCCGACCTGCGCAATGACCACCCTTATTGCGAAGCCTGGCTGGACGCCGCAGCCCAAGCCGGCCACCCGCGCACCCCCGACTTCAATGGCGCACAGACCGATGGCATGGGGCGCTACCAACTCACCCTGCGCGGCCACTGGCGCTGCGATGCGGCCACCGCTTTTTTGACCCCGGCACGCCAACGCGCCAACCTGACGGTGGTTACGGGCGCGCAAGTCAGCCAGGTTTTACAGGACAAAGGCCGTGCCGTGGGCGTGGAGTGGCTCCAGGGCGGCGCCCGACAGTCCGCGCGCGCCGATGGCGAAGTAATTTTGGCCGCTGGGGCCTTGCAGTCGCCGCAACTTTTGCAGCTCTCCGGCATTGGCCCGGCAAGCCTGCTGCAACAGCACGGCATTGCGGTCAAGGTTGACGCGCCCGAAGTAGGCGAAAACCTGCAAGACCATTACCAGGCGCGCGTGATCGTCAAGCTGCGCAAAAAACATTCGCTCAACGACGACATTCGCAACCCCTTGCGCTTGGCGCAAATGGGTGCGCAGTGGCTGTTCCAGCAGCGCGGCCCTTTGACCGTGGGCGCCGGCCAAGTGGGCGGTCTGGCCTGCACCGAATACGCTGAGGGCGGGCGCGCCGATGTGCTGTTCAATGTGATGCCTTTGTCGGTGGACAAGCCGGGCGACGCGCTGCACCGCTTCTCGGGCTTTTCCGCGTCGGCCACGCAGTGCCGGCCGCTCTCGCGCGGCAGCGTGCACCTGCGCTCGGGTGATCCACTGGCTGCGCCGCGCATTGTGTCCAACTACTTGCAGCACCCGCAAGACGCGCGCGTGCTGGTGGCCGGGCTGCGCCAGTTGCGCGAGATTTATGCCCAGCCCGCCTTCAAGCACCTGGTCACCGGCGAAGAGCATTTTCCGGGCACGGACGTGACCAGCACCGAGGCCCTGGAAGCCTTTGCCCGGCAAAAAGGCGGTACCGTTTACCATCCGGTGGGCACCTGCCGAATGGGCGGGGATGCAGGCTCGGTGGTGGATGAGCGGCTGCGTGTGCGCGGCGTGCAAGGCCTGCGTGTGATCGATGCCTCGGTCATGCCACGCATGGTCTCCACCAACACCAATGCGGCGGCCATCATGATTGGTGAAAAAGGCGCGGCCATGTTGCTGGAAGACGCCGCTTGACGCCTGGTTTACCTCAAGTCTGACCTGATTTTTACTTTTACCCTCAACAACGGCACCCACTCCATGACAGATTACCCACACATTCAGCTTTACATCGACGGCCACTGGCGCGAGGGCGCAGCCGCCCGCAGCCTGCCCGTGCACAACCCTGCCACCGGCACCGTGTTGGGCCAGGTGGCCTGCGCAGAGACGTCTGATCTGGAAGAAGTGGCTACCGCCGCAGAGCGTGGCTTTGCGGTGTGGAAGCGCATCAGCGCGTTTGATCGCTACAAAACCATGCGCAAAGCCGCCCAGTTGCTGCGCGACCGGGTCGAGCATGTGGCTCGCCTGATGACTTTGGAACAAGGCAAGCCCCTGGCCGAGGCGCGCATGGAAATTATGGCGGGCGCCGACACCATTGACTGGTTTGCCGAAGAAGGCCGGCGCGCTTATGGCCGCGTGATTCCGGCGCGGCAGCACGACGTCTACCAACTGGTGATCAAGGAGCCCGTGGGCCCTGTGGCGGCCTTCACCCCG
>JBIKHR010000324.1:0-3341 GCA_044362035.1 Polaromonas sp.
AGTCCTGCTCCGGGTAAAAAGTAGGCCGATTATGCGCGTGCCCCTGGGCCGGGTCGCCGTCTAAAATGCAAGCCATGAGTTCCACCCCCGCTTCGCCCAACGCCGCACCTTCTTCCACCTCATCGGCCCAGGAAGCGGCAAAGCCCAGCAATTTTTTGCGTCAGATTATCGAAAAAGACCTGGCCGATGGCACTTACGCCTCCCGCCACTGGGGCGGCTCGCCCGGCGACGCAGCCCACCATGCCGCCGGCCCGCTGGACGCGGCCAGGGTGCGTTTGCGCTTTCCGCCAGAGCCCAACGGCTACCTGCACGTGGGCCATGCCAAAAGCATCTGCCTGAACTTCGGCTTGGCGCGTGACTACGGCGGCGTGTGCCACCTGCGCTTTGACGATACCAACCCCGAAAAAGAAGACACCGAGTACGTCAACGCCATCATTGACGCCGTGCAGTGGCTGGGCTTTGACTGGCAGGCGCATGACGGCTCCGGCAACAGCCACCTGTACCAGGCCAGCGACTACTTTGACTTCATGTACCGCGCCGCCGAACACCTAGTGCAAGCCGGTCTGGCCTACGTAGACGAGCAAAGCGCCGAAGACATGCGCGCCAACCGCGGCGACTTTGGCCACCCCGGCAAAGACAGCCCTTTTCGCAGTCGCACCCCGGCCGAGAACCTGGCGCGTTTCAGGCAAATGCGGGACGGCGAGTTGGCCGATGGCGCGGCGGTGCTGCGCGCCAAGATCGACATGGCCTCACCCAACATCAACCTGCGCGACCCGGCCATCTACCGCATACGCCGCGCCACCCACCACCACACCGGAGACACCTGGTGCATCTACCCGATGTACACCTTTGCGCATCCGATTGAAGACGCGCTCGAGCAGATCACCCACAGCATCTGCACGCTGGAGTTTGAAGACCAGCGCCCGTTTTATGACTGGCTGCTGGACAAACTGGCCGAAGGCGGGCTGATCGCCACGCCTCACCCGCACCAGTATGAGTTTGCGCGGCTGAACCTCACTTACGTGCTGACCAGCAAACGCAAACTCGCTCAGCTCGTCACTGAAAAACATGTGGACGGTTGGGACGACCCGCGCATGCCTACCATCGCAGGCCTGCGTAGGCGCGGCTACACACCCGAGGCGCTGCAACTGTTTGCCGAACGCATTGGTGTCACCAAGAGTGACAGCTGGATTGATTACTCAACACTCGAGGGCTGCCTGCGCGAAACGCTGGACGGCAGCGCACCGCGCGCCATGGCCGTGCTCGACCCCGTCAAACTGGTCCTGACCAACTGGGACGAAGTGATGGGTGCAGGCGCGCTGGACGACTGCAGCGCCCCCGTGCATCCGCACCAGCCCGAGTTAGGCAAGCGCAGCTTCAAGATTGGCCGCTCGGTCTGGATCGAACGTAGCGACTACGAAGCAACGCCCCCTAAAGGTTTTTTCAGGCTGTTTCCCGGCAATAAAGTACGCCTGAAATACGGTCACGTCATCGAGTGCACAGGCGCCACCACCAACGCCGCCGGCGTAGTGACTGAAGTTCAGGCCCAATTAATCCCCGACACCAAAAGCGGTACCCCCGGCAGCGACTCGGTGAAGGTCAAGGGCGTAATTACCTGGGTCGGTGCGCAAGACGCGGTGCCCGCCGAAGTGCGTTTGTATGACCGTCTTTTCAGCCAAGCCCACCCTGGCACCGGCGACACCGACTTTTTGACACAACTCAACCCGGACAGCATCAAGACCATCCCCGCCTACGTCGAGCCCTCCCTGGCCGCCGGCGGCGCCATTGAAGCCCAGGCTGGCCAGCAGTTTCAGTTTGAGCGCCACGGCTACTTTGTTGCCGACCGTATCGACCACAGCGCCGCCAAGCCGGTGTTCAACCTGGCGGTGGGCTTGAAGGATTCCTGGGGTAAATGAGCAGGCAAGATAGCTGCGTGCTGAAGATTTCTAAATTGTCTTTGGCCTACCCAGGCTGCGTGGTGGTGCATGATTTTTCGGCGCAGCCGGCCCATGGCCTGGTGCTGGTGCGGGGCGGCGGCGGCCGCGGCAAAACAACCTTGGTGCAGTTGCTGGCTGGCGAGTTAGCAGCGGATGCAGGTCAGTTGCAACTGGCTGGCGTGTGGTTGCACGAGCAGCCTGCCGCTTACCGGCAGCAGGTGTTCTGGGCAGACCCGGGCACTGCCGCGCATGATGCGCTGACCGCCAGGGACTACCTGCGCCAGGCACAGCGCCACTACCCGGCCTTTGACGAGGCCAGACTCAACCGGGCTATCGAAGGCCTGTCGCTGGCGCCGCACTTGGACAAAAATATCTTCATGCTGTCCACCGGCTCAAGGCGCAAGCTGTATCTAGCCGCCGCCTTTGCCTCTAGGGCGGCACTGACGCTGCTCGACACACCCTTTGCAGCCCTTGACAAGATATCCATCCGCTTTGCCTTGACGCTGCTGGCAGAGGCCACGCAAGACAGCTCGCGGCTGTGGGTGCTGGCCGACTATGCGCAGCCCGAAGGCATGACACTGCCCACGCTGATCGACCTGGGCGACTAGACGATAGAGCGGTCCAGCTGCGATAGGCGCTTACCTTCGACGGGGTTGGCGGTAAGCCAGTTGGCCGGGTAGGCGCGCATGAACTCTTTGGCCTTTTCGTGGCGGGCATTGAGCCAGGCGTCGTAAGTGCCTTCGCCCAGAATCGCCAGCATGCGTTTTTCGTTGCCGCCTTGCTGGTAGCGGTGCAGCAGTGCGTGGCTATTGGCGTTCACCGTCAGCAGCGTGAAGCTGATGATCTCTTGCCCGTCCTTGGCCCAGTGCTCCCACAAGCCGGCCACGCCCATGGGCTTGCCGTCCACGCGGCTGATGCGCGTGGGCACGGCCTTGCCGCTGCGCCAGTCGTCTTCAAAAAACGCCAGCATGGGCACGATGCAGCGCTGGCCCTTGAGCCAGCTGTCGCGAAAGCTGGTCGTGGTGGTGACGGTTTCAGAGCGGGCATTGACCAGCTTGGTCGAACGCAGCTTGGCGTCTGACGCCGACTTGACCCAGGGCGGCACCAGACCGAACTGGCCCAGCTGCATCTCGCGCACCCCCTTGACAGCGAAACCTGTGGGCGCAGCAGGCAAGGCAGGCACGCCGGGGTCGGCCAGCAGATCGGGCTCGGCGGCAGGCGCTTGCGCGGCCGGCGCCAAGCGGATGAAAAAGCCCGGTTTGCGCGGCCAGATGTGGCGCTCCAGACCTTCCATCGGGGCAGGAACGCCAAAGGCTTCGGGGTAGAGCGTGCCCAGTGGCACGCTTTCGTAATGAACACTCATACAACCGATGCTAGCGCACAAGCGCTGCGCGGCCGGCCTCG
>JBIKHR010000325.1:0-3339 GCA_044362035.1 Polaromonas sp.
TGGGCGCCGGCCGGCCGCGTGGCCAGCACCTGATGCAGGGCGAGCCAGCCTTTTTCAAAACTCAGGGCACTGCCGGCCAGATAGAGGCGGTAGGCGCGCAGGGTTTTTTCGGCACGCTGTGCATCAGCATCGGCGGCCAGCAGTTGGTGCGCCGCATCCAGTTGCGCCTCCAGCGCATCGGACCAGTCCCACAGTGTGCGGGCGTAATGCGGCCGCAGGTTTTCTGCATCGACCACCTCCAGGCCGGCACGCGCCATGTGCTCGAGCAAGCGGCTCACATGCACCAGCTCGCCACCCGGAAAGATGTACTTTTCGATGAAGTCGCCCATGCCTGCACCCAGTTGCCGGTTGTCGGTGCCGCCCGCTGTGATGCCGTGGTTCAGCGCCAGCCCGCCGGGCGCCAGCAGGCGCAAGACCTTCTGGAAGTAGCCTTCCAGGTTGGCCTGACCCACGTGCTCGAACATGCCCACGGAAGCGATCTTGTCAAAGGGTTGCGCTTCGCTCAGGTGGCGGTAGTCGCGCAGCTCGATGCGCACGCGGCCTTGCAAGCCCCTGGCTTCGATCAGCTGCTGCACATGGGCATGCTGGTTTTTGGACAAGGTGATGCCGGTGGCGTTCACGCCGTAGTGCTCGGCCGCCCACAGCAGCAAGCCGCCCCAGCCGGCACCAATGTCCAGAAAGCGTTCGCCGGGCGCCAGCATGAGCTTGCGGCAGATGTGGTCGAGCTTGGCTTCCTGAGCTTGGGCCAGCGTCATGTCGGCGTCGCGGTAGTAGGCACACGAGTAGACGCGGCGCGGGTCCAGCCAGAGCGCATAAAAGTCATCGGAGACATCGTAGTGAAACTGCACCTGGGCGACGTCTTTTTGCAGCGTGTGCAGGGCTCTCGACCGGGCCTTGGTCAGCAGTTGTCGCCACCAGCGCTTGTCGCCTTGCACCGGGTTGTCTGGCAGCAAGCCGGCCACAGCCACCATGATGTCGCGCATGCGGCCTTCCAAGTGCAGCTTGCCTTCTACAAACTCTTCGCCCAGCGCGCCGATTTTGCCGGCCTTCAGGCGCGCCAGGCTGGACCAGGCCGACAGCAGCAGCTTGACCGGGGCATCTGCCGGCCCCAGGGTCTGGCCTTGGGGCAGCTTGACAGAAACGCTCTCATGCAGGTTGCCAAGCTGCATTTGAATGTGGGGAACCAGTAGCCGTGTCATTGCCGCTCCCTGTGCAGGCCGCTGCGTGTCGCGGCGATGGACTTCAGGCCACACTGTGAGCACTGGCGAAGTCAGGGAATCAGCTTAGGGGCGGCCAGACAGGGCGGCAAGCGCGGCAGCGCGTTTCAAGATGAAACAGCTGCTCACTTCAGATTGAAGCGCGGCCGTTTCACAGGCCCAGCAGGGCCAGCTCATCTTCTTCAAAACCTGCAGCGCGACGCGCATCCAGGTTGAAGGGCCCTTTGAGTTTGGGTGCGCCGTAGCGCAGGGCCAGTTCGGCGTACGTTGGCACCGGGTCCAGTGCACGTTGCTCGCAGAGGTAGCGAAACCAGCGGTTGCCTATGGCCACATGACCGATCTCGTCGCGCAAAATAATGTCGATGATCTCGCCGCCGCGGCGGTCACCCACAGAGACCAGTTTGTTGCGCACCGCGGGTGAGGCGTCCAGCCCGCGGGCTTCGAGTGTGCGCGGCACCAGGGCCAGCCGGGCCAGCAGGTCACCGCTGGTTTTCTCTGCCATGTCCCACAAGCCGGTGTGCGCCGGAAAGTCGCCATAGGCAAAACCGAGTTCGCGCAGGTGCGCGTGCAGTAGCTCAAAGTGCAGCGCTTCTTCGCGCGCCACCTGAAGCCAGTCCAGGTAAAAGGCCTCGGGCATGCCGTCAAAGCGCCATACGATGTCCAGCGCAAGGTCGATGGCGTTGCTTTCAATGTGTGCCAGCGCATGCAGCAGCGCGGCGCGCCCCTCTAGGCTGCCGACAGCGCGGTTTTTCATCTCGCTGGGGTGGCGCAGGTCCGGCCGGGCGGGGCGGCCCGGCACACCGGCCGGCTCGGCCAGTTGGCGCAAGCGCGTGCTGTCTTCCACGTGCAGCACGAGCGGCAGCGCGCGCACTGCGGTGGCCTTGGCATCGGCATCCGGCATCAGGATGAGTTGGAGGGCTTGTTGGCGCAGGCAGGGCATGGCTGCATTATCCGGGGCGCGCCTCCTTACAATCCGATGCTTTGAAGCGCATTCGACAAGGACACCATGGCCATCTATCAAATCGGCGAACTCAGCCCGGACCTGCACCCTTCGGCCTGGGTGGCTGACAGCGCTCAGGTCATGGGCCAGGTGACGATGGACGAAGACAGCAGCGTCTGGTTTGGCACGGTGGTGCGCGGCGACACGGAAACCATCCATATCGGCCGTGGTACCAACGTGCAGGACGGCAGCGTGCTGCATGCGGACCCCGGCAAGCCGCTGAACATCGGTGACGGCGTGACCATCGGCCACCAGGTGATGCTGCACGGCTGCACCATCGGAGACGGCTCGCTGATCGGCATTCAGTCGGTGGTGCTCAACGGCGCCCGCATTGGCAAGAACTGTCTGGTGGGGGCTGGTGCGCTGATCACTGAGGGCAAGGAATTTCCGGACGGCTCCATGATTCTCGGCAGCCCGGCCAGGGTGGTGCGCCAACTGACCCCCGAGCAGATTGAAGGTTTGAAATCAGTGGCCCAGCACTATGTGGACAACGCCAGGCGCTACCGGTTTGAACTGAAAAAAATCGGCTGATGCCTGGAAACTACTGAATGTCTGAATTACATAAATTTATTTTCGATGGCTTGCCGGTACGCGGCATGCTGGTGCGTCTGGACGATGCCTGGCGTGAGATTCTCAAGCGCCGGCAGGCGGCAGGCGGCTACCCGCCCGAGGTGATGCAGCTGCTGGGCGAGATGACGGCCGCTGCCGCCCTGATGCAAAGCAACATCAAGTTCAATGGCGCCCTCATCTTGCAGATTTTCGGGGACGGCCCGGTCAAGCTGGCGGTTGCCGAGGTGCAGCCTGACCTGAGCTTGCGCGCCACCGCCACACTCGCCCCCGCCGGCCCCGAGGGCGTGCAAGCCGGTGCTTCGCTGAGCGAGATGGTCAACCAGAACAACCTGGGGCGCTGCGCCATCACGCTGGACCCCAAAGACCGCTTGCCCGGTCAGCAGCCCTACCAGGGCGTGGTGCCGCTGTTTGGCGACCAGCACGAAAAGCTCGAAAAAATCAGCGACGTGCTTGAGCATTACATGCTGCAAAGCGAGCAGCTCGACACCAAACTGGTGCTGGCCGCCAATGGTGAAGTGGCGGCCGGGTTGTTGATCCAGCGCCTGCCGGTCA
>JBIKHR010000326.1:0-3329 GCA_044362035.1 Polaromonas sp.
TTCATGCTCAAAGACGAACAGCTCGGCCCCGCTGGTCGAAAAATGCTCCGCCAGCACCATGGCCACCGAGTGAACTGCACCAGCGCTGTGGTTACTCAGCGAACCAATCAGCCCGACGGTGCTGCCTTGCTGAGACACCACGTGGTAGACGTAACCGGTGCGGCGGGCTTGCTTGAGCTGGGTGCCCAGGCTGGCGTCTTTGGAAATGGGGCTCCAGCGCATGCCAAACACCAGCCGCGCATCATCAACAAACCAGGCTTTGCTTGGCGGCTGAACTTTGTCGGTGGGTGTTTGGCCGGGCGCTGGGTCGGCTGGATCTTCTTGACCCGGCAAGCCGAGGGTGGTGCCGCCATCACCTGCCGGTGATTTATCGGCCCGCTTGCGCAGACGCAAGCGTTGGAGCAAACCGGCCAGTAGGGGTGCGCGCGTTGCCATGCCGGCTCTCAGGGGGTGCTCAGGCGCGGGGTGATCAAGATGACCGTGCTCTGGCGGCTAGCCTTGGCGCGCTGGCTGGACGGCAACACACCGCGCACCACGTCACGCTCGTCACGCAGCAAAATTTCTCGCTCAAAACCGGTCATCACCAGGGTTTCGCCCGCCTTGACGCTGAGTCGCTGCAAGGTGCTGAAGTCATCGACGGCGGGGAGTTGGATGCTGTTTCTCAACGCACCCTCGCCGGTGCCAAACTCTTTGAGTTCGCGCAAGGCGCTGACTGACAGCACGCTTTCTAGCAAGATGCGCCCCGAGTCCAGCACGGTGGGGGTGAGCAGCATGCTAAAGCCCGTGGTGATGGTGTCCGCCGTCAGCGTGGCGCCGGTGCTGGCGCCGCCGGTGGTGCTGACCGTGCCCGCCGTGACACTTTTCAAGTAGCCCTCTTTGCTGGTAACCCCCAGCGGCACGGGTTGGCGGTTGGTGGTGGTCAGCACCGCCGAGTAAGCGGTGTTGACTTTGCCAAACTCCTCTAGCAGCGAAAGTATGGCTTTGTTATTGCCCCTGATGAAGCTGAAAGAGGCCGCCGATGCCCCGGCAAAGCCGCCCAGGCTGTCGGGGGATTTCAGCGTCAGGGTGCCATTGAGCTTAGAGCTGATTGAAGACCAGTTGATGCCCGTGCTTTGCTCTTGCCGCAAGTCCACTTGCAAGACCTCTACTTCCAGCGTGAGCTGGCGCAGCATCAATTCGTTTTGGGCAGCGATGAAACGCTCAATGGCTTCTACGTTGGACAGTGCGTCGGTCACGGTGACCAAGCCCAGGCGCTCGTCCACCTGAATCTTGGCCAGTGCGGAAGCCTGGTCTTTGATGTTGGCGCTGAGCGCCGCCCAGAAGTTGCCGCTGGCCGCTGAAGATGCGTTGATGGCACCGCCCGCCGTCACCGTGGCGCTGGCCGTGATGCCGCCGCTGACGGCTTTGACCGGGATCACCCGGGTGACCACGCGCGACAGCACGATACGCCCCTCGGTATAGCGCCACTGCAGGCCGGCGCGGGTACTCAAGTCGTCCAGAAAACCGCGCAAGGAGCCGCTGTAGTTGAGCTCAAAGGTGGTGCGCAGCTCAGCGTTGTTAAAAAGAACCGTGGTGGCCCGCAGGGCCGCTGCCTGGCTTTGTGTTTGGGCGCCACTGTTTTGGGCGCTTGAGGCCAGCGCGGGTACCGCTGCCGATGCGGCCGCAGTGCCGGGCTGAAACAGCGCCGGGTCCATCAGGGCGTCGGGCGTCACCAGCACCGGCAACTCGGTAACGCGTGAGAGCATCTCGGCTATTTGCCCCAAGCCGTGCCGCCCCGGTAGCCGCAAGGTCAGCTTGCCCAGGTGGCTTGGCAAGTTCAGGCTCGGGTCCACGGGCACTGAGCGGCTGGCAAAGCGCGGGCTGGTGTCTTGGCGCAAATAAACCGGTGGCGCTGCACTTTGCCGAACAATCTGCTGCGCCTGGCCCGCGCGTGCGGATTGCGAGCGCTGGTCTTCAACAATGTCTTTGTGAGTGGCGCAGCCTGACAGCCAAAGCGTTGCCAGCAACAAGAGGGACGAAGCCCGCGCGCAGCGCTGCACGCGCAAGCGCTGCACGGGTAAAAACTGTATGGGTAAAAACTGCATCAGCGCTGCCCCGGTGCCTGGTAGCGAGAGATGCGCAGCACCCGCGTTAAGGGGTTGGCGCTGGCTTGCAGCGGGTAGTCGGTGTCGGCCAGGGCGCGCATGGTGACTTCGATGGCGTACAAAAAATCTCCTTCAATGCTGAGGTTGGCGTCGAGCAAAAAATCCCGGTCAGCCTCCCACACCAGCAGCCAGCCAGCCATGACCGCCCAGCGCTGCAGGGCGGGCGACAGCCTTTTGTCGGCCAGCTCGATAGACCACACTTGCGGCGGCGTATCGGTAGAAGGGGAAGGCGCCCGCAGCGTTTGGCTTGCTGCGGGCGGGTTCAGGGACTGAGGCGCTTGGGGCGGCAAGGCTTGCAGTGGCTTGAGCACGGGCCGGCTGCTGCGCACCCATTCCATGCTCATCTCTGCGCGGCTTGTGCTGGGGTCAGCCACCGCCTGCGAATGCGCAGGGCTGACCAGCAGCAAGCTGCACACACCGGCCAGCAGAGCCAGTGGCCGCCGGTTTATGTTGTGCACTCAACAGCCTCTTTGAGTGAAGATCAGGTAGGAATGAACAGCGCGACTTCAACCAGTCCGGCGGTACCTTTACCTGAACCGCAAGAAGTCGTCAAATTTCCAAGGCTATCGTCTATTCCGGGTACCCTGTAAGACGCTGTTGCAACCGTTGGTGTATTTTTCACGGCTAAAGCACCGGTTGTGGCGGCATTGATGTAAATGCCCGGTGAAGTCGTGTAAAAAGAGGTTACAAGTGATGCGCAGTGACTTTCCGGTACGCCGGCGATAAGGTAAAAATAACCTGAATTGGCTGGGTAGCTTCCTACCTTATCGAAATTTGGCGCAACTTGAATAATTCCGCCAAATGGGTTGTCAACTCGCGTCGCGCTAATGACCGCCGATTTGTCCCAAGCGCCCAACGCGATTAACTCGGTTGTAGTGAGGGCTGCGTTGTTGGTTGCCGAAATCAATTTGGTAATGTTGGCCGTCGCCACAGTGGTTTGGGTGAGCGTTCTGTTGACCTTGTTGGCCAGCAGCAAGCCCTGAACACCGGCAATCGAGCTGACCACCAACAAGGAAATGATGGAGACCGAGATCGCCAGCTCGACCAGCGTGTAACCGGCTTGCCGCTGACCCAGGCTTTTTAAAGTACGAAAGTTTCTATTCTTCATGGTTGACTCCAGTGTGTTGAGAGGTTAAATTTTTGCAAAAAAACAATAAAAAGTAAATCGATAGAGTGCAAAATACC
>JBIKHR010000327.1:0-3320 GCA_044362035.1 Polaromonas sp.
AGACTTTCAAACGAACCTCCATGGACATGGAAACCGGCATTGAGCATCAAGCCTGGCAAACCCCGCCGGTGAAAGCGAGAACTGCCTGCTGCCTGCCAATATACAGGCAATTGATGACCGGGCCGGGTCATAAAAACGATAATCACCGACATGCAAATCTTTCGCGGCCACCAGCACCCGGCGCTTTCGCAGCCCTGCGCGCTGACCATCGGCAACTTTGACGGGGTTCACCGCGGCCATCAGGCCATGCTCGCCGTGCTCAAAAACGAAGCCCGGCACCGGGGCCTGCCAGCGCGGGTGATGACTTTCGAGCCCCATCCGCGGGAGTACTTTTCGCCCCAGACCGCCCCCACCCGCATCTCGACCCTGCGCGACAAGCTCACCGAGCTGGCGGGCTGCGGCATCGACCAGGCCGTGGTGTTGCCCTTCAACGCCCGGCTGGCATCGCAAAGCGCCGATTCTTTTATCCGGGACGTGCTGGTGACAGGACTGAACGTGCGCTATGTGCTGGTTGGCGATGATTTCCGCTTTGGCAGCAAACGCGCAGGCGACTACGCCATGTTGGATGCGGCCGGTGCCACGGCCGGCTTTGAAGTCGCCCGCATGGACAGCTACGAGGTGCATGGAGCGCGCGTGTCCAGCTCGGCCGTGCGCCAGGCCCTGGCCCGGGGCCAGATGGACAGCGCAGCCCGTCTGCTGGGCCGGCCTTACAGCATCTCGGGCCATGTGGTGCATGGCAAAAAACTCGGGCGCGAGCTGGGCTTTCGCACCCTGAACATCGCCTTTCGCCACGACAGGCCGGCCGCCCAGGGGATTTTTGTGGTGCGCACCCACGGTCTGGGCCCTGACCCGGTTGACGGCGTGGCCAGCCTGGGCATCCGCCCGAGCGTCGAGGACGCCGGCCGCGTGCTGCTGGAGGTGCATTGCCTGAACTGGACCGTGGCCCCGCAGGCGGCCGGGCTCGACAGTGCCTACGGTAAAATCGTCTCCGTGGAACTGCTGCACAAACTGCACGACGAACTCAAGTACGAGGGCCTGGAAGCGCTGCAACAAGGCATCGCCCGGGACTGTGACGACGCGCGCGCGTACTTCGCCTCCATGCACACCGAAACCAGCCGGCAAACCACGCGCGACCGAATTTAGACGATCTCGCCCGCGCCAGAGCCCGCCCGGTGTGCCGCCGGACCCACGGCTTTCCCCTCACGCCACCCTTCAAAGCCATGTCCGACAACAAAACCGATTACCGCAGCACCCTGAACCTGCCCGACACACCTTTCCCGATGCGCGGTGACCTGCCCAAGCGCGAGCCGGGCTGGGTCCAGGCCTGGGAAGACAAAGGCATTTACAAAAAGCTGCGCGATGTGCGCCTAGGGGCCCCTAAGTTTGTGCTGCACGACGGCCCGCCATATGCCAACGGCAAGATCCACATCGGCCACGCCGTCAACAAAGTGCTCAAAGACATGATCGTCAAGGCCCGCCAGCTCAAGGGCCTGGACGCGGTCTACGTGCCGGGCTGGGACTGCCACGGCTTGCCGATTGAAAACGCCATCGAGAAATTACACGGGCGCAACCTGCCACGTGACGAGGTGCAGGCCAAAAGCCGTGCTTTTGCCACCGATCAAATCGCCGGCCAGATGAGCGACTTCAAGCGCCTGGGCGTGCTGGGCGAATGGGACAACCCGTACCGGACCATGGATTTTGCCAACGAGGCCAATGAAATCCGTGCGCTCAAACGCATCATGGAGCGCGGCTTTGTGTACCGCGGCCTCAAGCCCGTGTACTGGTGCTTTGACTGCGGCTCCTCGCTGGCCGAGTTCGAGATCGAGTACGCCGACAAAAAATCACAAACGCTGGACGTCGGCTTTGCCTGCGCCGAGCCCGACAAACTGGCCGCCGCCTTCGGCCTGAAAAGCTTGGACAAAGAAGCCTTTGCCGTCATCTGGACCACGACCGCCTGGACCATTCCGGCCAACCAGGCGCTGAACCTGAACCCAGCGCTCGAGTACGCGCTGGTCGAGACCGAACGCGGCCTCTTGGTGCTGGCCTCGGTGCTGGTCGAAAAATGCCTGGCCCGCTATGCACTCACGGGCAAGGTGCTGGCCACCACCCTGGGTGAAAAGCTGGGCCTCATCAACTTCAAGCATCCGCTGCACGACGTGGCCGACGAACACGGCGTCTATGGCTACAAGCGCTTTTCGCCGGTCTTTCTGGCCGACTACGCTACCGCCGATGACGGTACCGGCATCGTGCACTCTTCACCCGCTTATGGGGTGGAAGACTTTAACTCCTGCGTGGCCAACGGTATTGCCTACGACGACATCCTCAACCCAGTGCAGGGCAATGGCCGCTATGTGGACGAGCTGCCTTTCTTTGGCGGCCTGAACATCTGGAAAGCTGCGCCGCTGGTGATTGACAAGCTGCGCGAGCACAGCCGCCTGTTTGCCACGCACGACATTGTTCACAGCTACCCGCATTGCTGGCGCCACAAGACGCCGGTGATCTACCGCGCGGCAGCCCAGTGGTTCATCCGCATGGACGCCGAGAGCAAAGGCAACGAAGGGGTTTTCGCCAAAGACAAGGCCACCAAAACCTTGCGCGAACTGGCCCTCGCCGCCATTGACGAGACGCAGTTCTACCCCGAAAACGGCAAGACCCGCCTGCGCGACATGATCGCCGGCCGGCCCGACTGGTGCATCAGCCGCCAGCGCAACTGGGGCGTGCCGCTGCCGTTTTTCATCCACACCGCCACTGGCGAGTTGCACCCGCGCACCATGGAGATCATCGACCAGGCCGCCGCCATGGTGGAAGCCGGCGGCATCGAGGCCTGGAGCAAAGCCACGGCCGAATCCATCATCGGCGCCGACGCCCCCGACTACCTGAAGTGCACCGACATCCTGGACGTCTGGTTTGACTCGGGCACCACGCACGACCACGTGCTGCGTCACAGCCATGCGGCCCAGTCCACCTGGCCGGCCGACCTGTACCTGGAAGGCCATGACCAGCACCGCGGCTGGTTTCATTCCTCGCTGCTGACGTCTTGCGCCATGTACGACCACGCGCCCTACAAAGGCCTGCTGACGCACGGCTTCACCGTGGACGGCAAAGGCCGCAAGATGAGCAAGAGCGAAGGCAATGTGGTGGCGCCGCAGGAAGTCAATGACAAGCTGGGCGCAGAAATCATTCGCCTGTGGTGCGCCTCGACCGACTACTCGGGCGACTTGGGCATTGACGACAAGATCCTGGCGCGCGTGGTGGACGCCTACCGCCGCATCCGCAACACGCTGCGCTTTTTGCTGGCCAACGTGAGCGACTTCAATCCG
>JBIKHR010000328.1:0-3278 GCA_044362035.1 Polaromonas sp.
ACCAGCTCATGTGCATGGCCGGCTGCGTGCCCTGCATGCGCTGCGGCTGGCCGAAACGCGTCTGCATCACCGCGCCGCTGGCCACGCCGATCTGCTCCACATAGCGCGGGCCGCGCCGGCCTTCGCGGCTGCTG
Source organism: Polaromonas sp. (assembly GCA_044362035.1). Taxonomy (GTDB): domain Bacteria; phylum Pseudomonadota; class Gammaproteobacteria; order Burkholderiales; family Burkholderiaceae_C; genus Polaromonas. The sequence continues at coordinate 135 of JBIKHR010000328.1, forward strand.
ATGTCCTGCAGCCATTGCCAGCCCCCGGGGCTCCACAGCTCGGGACTGTCATAGCCGCCGTCATCGACAAACTCGACAAACTGCGCCCAGCTCACCGGCTGCGCATCGATCTCAAACTCGGGTACCTGTATCTCGTGCGCGCCAACTTCGTTGTCAAAGACAAAACCCGGGCCCCCGGCTACGCTGCCCAGTTGCCAGCGGCAGGCCGGCACCAACAAGGCTTCCCGCGCCGCCACGGGGGGCGGAGAAAACGCTTTGAGCAAAGGCCGGTCCAGCGGCAACCCCAGGGTTTGCAGCGCATTGACCAGCGCCTCGGCGTGCATGTCTTCGTGAAACAAACACAGGCGGTAAAAATACAGCCCCGCATCAGTTTCTTCAGCGCGCTCGAGCAACTCCAGCGTGGTCTCCAGGGTTTGCAGCAGGTACTGCCTGCAGGCGGACACGTCGGGCAGGTCCAGCTGCCAGCGACTGGCGTGCGCCACCTCGCCGGAGTCCCACCAGCGGTCAGCGCTGGCTTCTATGGACGGCAGCAGCGGCCCCTGAGGCTCGCACTGATCGCCCAGATGACGCAGCAGGTTGCGGCCGATCCAGCGCTCTTGAAACCAGCCCAGATGCCCGAGCTCCCACAAAGGCGGATTAAGCGTGGGCAACTCGGGCACCGACAAAGCAGCGCCCGGTAGCGCCTGCTCAAACTGGGTCAAAAGATGCAGCGTGTGGTTGCGCGCGTCCATGAGGGCCAGCGACAGCACGTCGCGCCCGCCCTGGCGGATGCGGGGCGAGTCAATCAGACCCGGGTTGTCGCCGGGCGCGGGCGCTGAAGTTGGCATGAAGTCTGATTCCGAAACAGGGCTGACCGGCAAACATGGCCAGGATCGAAACGATTGTGGCACCAGCACAGGGCAGCCTCCGGGGCTCTTCAAGACCCAAAAAACGGGTTTCAAGTACGAGTTGATGAATTTTCAGCCTGATTGCAGCGAAAAGCTCAGTCCGGCGGGTCCAGTTCTCGATAAACTCTTGCACCGCCTCCGAGTACGGACACAAATTCAGCTTGACGCTAATTTGCCATGATTCGATACGGGGCCTGTTTTCCGGAGAAAAAATGAAACAACTTTTAAAGTTATCCAACGCCATCGACGGGCTCAACACTTTGGTGGGCCGGATGACGATGTGGCTGATTCTGGCCACCACGCTGATCAGCGCCGGCAACGCCCTGGTGCGCAAAATCTTCAACGTCAGTTCGAACGGCCTGCTGGAGATCCAGTGGTACCTGTTTGCTGCGGTGTTCATGCTGGGCGCCGGTTATGGCTTCCTGAAAAACTCGCATGTGCGCATCGACTTCATCTCGACCAAGCTCAGCGACCGTGCCCGCAACTGGATTGACGTTTTGGGCATTCTGCTGGTGTTGATTCCCTTCTGCCTGATCACCATCGGCCTGAGCTGGCCCTTTTTCATGCAGGCGCTGGTCAGCGGCGAAATGTCGCAAAACGCCGGCGGACTGATCCGCTGGCCGGCCTATGTCCTGATCCCCCTGGGTTTTGCCCTGCTGCTGCTGCAAGCCCTGTCTGAGCTGGTCAAACGCATCGCCTTCCTCCAAGGCCAGGGCCCCGACGTCCTGAACAGCGAAGACAGCAAATCGGACGAGCAAAAGCACCTCGAAGAACTTGAAGCCAAAACCGCCCGCCTGCTGGCTGGAGACAAATAAATGCAAACCACTTTTTTGGCGCAACAGTTTGTGCCGCTCATGTTCATGGGGCTTTTTGCCCTGCTGCTGACCGGTTTTCCGGTGGCCTTCGGCCTGGCTGCTGTCGGCCTGGGCTTTGGCTTTATCGGCATTGAGGCGGGCATCTTCCCTGCCGCCATGTTCCAGGCACTGCCGCTGCGCTTTTTCGGCATCATGCAAAACGACACCTTGCTGGCCATTCCCTTCTTCACCTTCATGGGCATCATTCTGGAGCGATCCGGCATGGCCGAGGACCTGCTGGAGACCGTGGGTCAGGTCTTCGGCCCGGTGCGCGGTGGCGTGGCCATCGCCGTGATCCTGGTCGGTGCCCTGCTGGCAGCCACCACGGGCGTGGTGGCGGCTGCGGTGATTTCCATGGGCCTGATTTCGCTGCCGGTGATGCTGCGCTACGGCTACAGCCGGACCATTGCCACGGGCGCCATCACGGCCTCGGGCACCCTGGCCCAGGCCATTCCGCCTTCGCTGGTGCTGATCGTACTGGCTGACCAGCTCGGCCGCTCAGTGGGCGACATGTACTCGGGCGCGCTGATTCCCGGCCTGATGCTGGTCGGCCTGTACCTCCTGTTCATCGTGATGGTCGCCATCTTTCAGCCAGCCATGGTGCCGGCGCTGCCACCCGAAGCCCTGCTTTACAAGGAAGACAACGGCCGCTCCGGTCACCGTTCGCTGCTGGTGCTGGTGCTGGTTTGCGCGGCAGTCGGTTTCAGCTGGGCGCAAGTGCACGATGGCCTAATGACCGACTGGCTGGAGCGCGCCACCGCCTCACCCGGAGACGAGATCGTCATCATGTCGCTGACCCTGGCCTCGCTGACCGGTCTGGCCCTGGCCATCATCAACCGCGGCTCCAAGCTGGGCTTGCTCTCCAAACTGGCCGAGCAGGTGACTTTTGTGCTGATGCCGCCGCTGATCCTGATCTTTCTGGTCCTGGGCACCATCTTTCTGGGTGTGGCCACGCCCACCGAAGGCGGCGCCATGGGCGCCTTGGGTGCCTTGATTCTGGCCATGGGCAAACGCCGTCTGAGCATGCCCCTGCTCAAGCAGGCCCTGGAAAACACCGCCAAGCTGGCGTCCTTTGTGCTGTTCATCCTGATCGGCTCGACGGTCTTCAGCTTCACCTTCAATGCGGCTGACGGCCACATCTGGGTCGAGCACCTGTTTGACGGCATTCCGGGCGGCGCCTGGGGATTTCTGGTGGTGGTGAACATCCTGGTGTTCATTCTGGGCTGCTTCATCGACTTCTTCGAGATCGCCTTCATCGTGATTCCGCTGCTGGCACCCGTGGCCGAGAAGATCCTGCCTGGCCTGGTGCCCGGCATGACGCCTGACCAGGCCATGATCTGGTTTGGTGTGATCATCGCGATGAATTTGCAGACCTCGTTCCTGACGCCGCCGTTTGGCTTTGC
>JBIKHR010000066.1:0-10670 GCA_044362035.1 Polaromonas sp.
TTGGGCCACGGCGCGGCCGGCGTTGAGTGTGGCGGCCAGGTCCAGGCCGCCGAGCAGGGCGGTGTCGCTGGCGTGCAGCGGCAGGCGTTGCAGGGGCGTGGCAGGGGGGAGCAGTGCGCGCAGCTGGTCGAGCCAGTCGCTGCGCCATGCGCCAGGCGCAGCGCGCAGTGCCGCGCCACCCAGCCCGAGCGGGTCGACGGCCAACAGGGCGGCTGCCAGCGCGGCGTCAGACGCCGGTGTCAGACCGTCCGGCGCGGAATTCATGCATCCATCAGTTCGGCCACCGCACGCTCGACGCGCACGCTGGAGCCCGCGTCATCCAGCGGGTTGCGGCGCAAGCGGTGGCGCAGCGCCGGGCCGGCGATCTGCCTGAAATGCGCATCGCCCACCGCCGCATCGCCTTGCAGGGCGGCGAGGGCGCGGGCAGCGCGAATGAGCGTCATGTCGCCGCGCAAGCCATCGGTGCCCAGCGCCATGCACAGCTGGGCGGCGCGCTCGCGGGCGGCGTCCGGCACGGCCACATCGTCCAGGCGGGCGCGGGCAGCCACCACGCGGCGGCGTGTCTTGTCGCCTTCTTTTTTCCATTGCTCGGTAAAGCCGGCCGGGTCGCGCTCAAAGGCGTCACGCCGCTTGACCACCTCGACGCGGCTGGCCAGGTCGTCGGGGGTGCGCACTTCAACCGACAGACCGAATCGGTCCAGCAGCTGGGGTCGCAGCTCGCCTTCTTCGGGGTTGCCGCTGCCGATCAGCACAAAGCGCGCCGGATGCCGCACGCTCAGCCCTTCGCGCTCGACCACGTTTTCGCCGGAGGCGGCCACGTCGATCAGCAGGTCCACCAAGTGGTCTTCGAGCAGGTTGACTTCATCGATGTACAAAAAGCCGCGGTTGGCGCGGGCCAGCAAGCCGGGCTCGAAGGCTTTGACGCCTTGCGACAGCGCGCGTTCAAGGTCAAGTGCGCCAACCACGCGGTCTTCGGTGGCGCCCAGCGGCAGGTCCACCACCGGCACCGGCACCAGGTGGGTCCGGGCAGTTTTGCCCGAGGCCCTGAGCGCGGCGCATTCTTCGCAGCAGGGCTGGCCCTCGGCCGGGTCGCAGCCGTAGCGACAGCCGAGCACGGCTTTCATGGGCGGCAACAGGGCCGCCAGAGCCCGTACCGCGGTTGACTTGCCCGTGCCCCGGTCACCCAGGACCAGAACGCCTCCGATGCGCGGGTCGATGGCGGCGATCAGGATCGCCAGCTTCATCTCGTCTTGCCCCACGATCGCCGAAAAAGGAAATGTTGTTGCCATAGCCTTTTGAGTATTGCACAGCACCGGCCGGCGCGGGCACGGGGATAGTACTGAAGGCCGGTTGCCGGAATCCTTCACAATGTGCCGATGAGCACTCACCAGCCTACTATTTCTGATGCCCCGGCCGTCACGCTGCTGCCGCCGGATGACGAGCAGCGGCTCACCCTGCACAACGAGGTCCATGCCCGTCCCACGGCGCGCATTCACTTGCCGGCGCTGGTGATTTATGTGGCCGTGCTCAACGATGGTGTCAGCCGCGAGCAGGAGTGCGAACATCTGCGCCTGTTGCCCGGGCTGTCGGCGCTGCCACTGGAGCGGCTGGCTGGCAATTTTTTGCGCTTGCGCTTTGACGGCTACACCGTCAAGTGGGAGCGTCACACCGAGTTCACGCGTTACTCCATCGTGCAGCCTCTGCCCGAGGCCGCCTTGCTGGGCGCCAGCGATCCTGAGTTGCTGCAAGCCCTGGTGGTCGAGCCCGGGTGGCTGCGCGCCATTCCGGGCCGCACCATCGCCGCCATCAAGCTGGCGATGGTGCCTGGCGACTTGCAGGCGCCCAAAGCCACGCTGGAAAACGCCAGCCGCTGGCTGGGTGGAACGCCGGTCATGGCCTCGATGCTCGGGCAAAACGGTCACTCTTTGGCGGTCAGCAACTTCCTGCTGCGCCCGGACGGTTTTGAACGCATGCTGGTGGTCGCGCCCGAAGGCATTTCTGACACACGGGCCGGGCGGGTGTCGCAGCGGCTGCTGGAGCTGGAAACCTACCGCCTGATGGCCCTGCGTGGCCTGCCCGTGGCCAAGCAACTCGGGCCCATGCTCTCGCAGGCTGAAACCGCGCTGGCCGACATCATGGCCAGCCTTGAAAACAAGGCCGCCGCCGACCAGCAACTGCTCGACACGCTGGTGTCGCTGGCGGCGCGCATTGAGCGCGCCACGGCCGAGCATGCTTACCGCTTTTCTGCCACCCGGGCGTATGACGGGCTGGTCACACAGCGCATCAGTGAGCTGCGCGAACAACCGGTGCAGGGTACGCAGACCATGGGCGACTTCATGCAGCGGCGCCTGTCACCTGCCATTGCCACGGTAGCAGCCACGGCGCAGCGCCTGAGTGACTTGTCCGAGCGGGTGGCGCGCACCAGTGCGCTGCTGCGAACCCGGGTGGACATTGCCACCGAGGTGCAAAACCAGCAACTGCTTGAAAAGCTCACCCGCGGACAAGAGCTGCAACTGAAGTTGCAGGCCACGGTGGAAGGCCTGTCGATCGCCGCCATCTCTTACTACGTGATCAGCCTGTTGCTGTACGGCGCCAAGGCCTTGAAGGCGGCCGGCGTGCCGATCAACCCCGAATTGGCTGCCGGTGCCATGGTGCCGCTGGTCTTGTGGGCGTCGTGGACAGCCATCCGGCGCATCCATCAAAAGCTCAGAAAACTCTAGCCAGTCAGTTCACCAGCACCAGTTTGCCCATCACACCGCGTGAGCCCATGTGGGCGAATGCGGCCTTGAGTTCGGCCATAGGCATGGTTTGGTCAATCACCGGCTTGATGCGGCCCTGTGCGTACCAGCCGGCCAGCTCGCGCATCATGGCGGTGTTGGCCGCGGGCTCGCGCTTGGCGAAGTCGCCCCAGAACACGCCGACGAGTGACGCGCCCTTGAGCAGGGGCAGGTTCAGCGGCAGCGCCGGAATCGGCCCGGCCGCAAAGCCCACCACCAGGTAGCGTCCGCGCCAGGCGATGGAGCGAAAAGCCTGTTCTGTGTAGTCGCCGCCCACCGGGTCATAGACCACGTCCGGGCCTTTGCCGCCAGTCAGGGTCTTGAGTTCATCGCGCAGGTTTTGCCGGCTGTAGTTGATGCTGGCGTCGGCCCCCAGTCGGCTGCACAGCGCGCATTTCTCGTCGCTTGAGGCGGCGGCAATCACGCGCGCACCGGCGGCTTTGGCGATCTGAATGGCTGCGGTGCCAACGCCGCCAGCCGCGCCCAGCACCAGCACGGTTTCGCCGGCCTGCAATTGCGCCCGGTCCATCAAGGCGTGGTGCGAGGTGGCGTAAGTCATGATGAATGCGGCGCCGTCCACCGCCGAGAAGCCTGGCGGCAGCGGCATGCACAGCGCTGCCGGGGCCAGCGTGTGGGTGCCAAAGCCGCCTGTGCCCGACAGGCAAGCCACACTGTCGCCCACCGACAGATGCGTCACGCCTTCGCCCACGGCCTGCACCATGCCGGCGTATTCGGCGCCCGGCACAAAAGGCAGCGGCGGCTTGATCTGGTACTTGTTCTGCACGATGAGCAGGTCCGGAAAGTTCAGGCTGGCGGCCTGGATGGCGACCAGCACCTGGCCGGCCGCCGGCTGCGGTGTCGGCAGCTCGGTCCAGCGCAGGGCGTCAACGCCCACGGGGTTGTCACAAAGCCAGGCGTGCATGGTGTCTTTCAGTGGGTCTCAGAACTTGTACAAACCGGTGCGTTCCAGCGTCCAGACCAGGCCGAGCACCGCGATGGTGAGCGAGCCGCCGGTGACCACCACCCAGCGGTAAAAGGCGGTGTTGCGCAGCAGCCAGGCCAGCGGGAAAAACACCAGCACGATGGCCAGTTGCCCCAGCTCGACGCCGACGTTGAAGCCGCCCAGGGCCGCGGCCAGCGCACTGGCCGGCAGACCCAGGTCCAGCAGCACGTTGGCAAAACCGAAGCCATGCACCAGGCCAAAGACAAAAGCCAGGCGCCAGCGCCGAAACGCGCCCCAGCCGAACAGGTTGTTGAGTGCGGCCAACACCACCGAGAGCGCAATCGCCGGCTCGATCAGGTCGGCCGAGGGCTCCAGCCATTTCATGACAGACAGGCCCAGGGTGATGGAATGCGCCAGCGTGAAAGCTGTGACCACCGCCAGCACGTCCAGCACCGCCGGTCTGGCCTGCCGTACCCCGCGCCACTGGGTGACACGCTGGCGCGAGGGCAGCAGCGGCGCCAGCACCAGCAGGCTGAGCAGGAAAAGAATGTGATCAATGCCGATCCAGATGTGCCAGATGCCCTCGGCCACATAGCGGCCGAAGACCCGCAAGGCGCTGCTGTCAGCCTTGGCGACCAGCGCCTCCGGGCGCTCGGGGCTGAGGATGGCGCTGCTTTGAAAATCGGGCAAGTCCACCTTGAGCAGGCCGCGGTGCAAATTGTCCTGCGCAAAGATCAGGCTGTAACGCAGCGCCAGGCGTGCCTTGGCCACATCGGTCAGGCCAGTGCAATTGGCTTGCCACTGGGCGCTGAGGTAAATGCCATCGGCGTGCTGGCTGGCTTGCAGGTCGGCTTGGCCCAGCGTGCAGGCCTGGCCTGATTCACTCAGCGCCAAACCCTGGCCCAGCCAGGTTTCGAGTTCTGCCGCCCGGGCTTGTGTTTCGCCCCAGGTGACTTGGCCATCGCGGTTTTGGTCAAGGTCAAAAATCAGGTCGATGTCGCGCAGGTTGATGTCGGCGCGCAGCGTCAGCTTCTGGTCGGGCGCGCTGAGCGTGAGGTAGCTGTTGCTGCTCGAATGGGCCAGCGCGCTGCCGGCCAGCAGCAGACCGGCCAGGCCCAGCCCGAAGCTGCAGGCCCATTGCCGCCAGGCCGTGTGAAGTGGACGGGCACTCATTTACTGCTCCCGGTGGACCAGCGCGGATGCGCCTTGAGCTGCCCGATCAGCGGCTTCAACTGCGGGTCGGTGTAAGCAGTTTTTTCGGCCCAGGCCACCACCGGCTCGGCCGCGCGGGGTTGGTTGACTGCCAAAGCCGCTTGCGCAAACAGCACGGCGTCGGGCGGCTCTTTTTGCAGCTTCCAGTTGTCGATGGACAGGGCCAGACCGGCGGCCGGATCTTTGCCGTAGGCAACGAGGTAAATCAGACGGGGCCGCTCGATCAGCGACTCCTGGCGCTGCGCTTGCGATGTGAAGCGTGCATCCAGCTGGGCTGCCAGTCGCGCCTCGTTGCCGTCTTTGAGCCCGCGGCTGGCCAGCAGGGACTGCATCAGCAGCGCATCGGAAGGAGCTTCAGTGGCCGCTATTTTTTGGGCCTGGCGGTACTGAGCCTGCTGGTTCAGCAGCTCGGCCAGCGACAGCCTTAGCAAATGCGACTGCGGGCTGGCCTTCAATTGTTTGTCCCAGACGGCGATGGCGCGCTCCGGCTGGCCGGCCACGCGCAAAGCCTCACCCAGGTGAAAACCCAGCCACTCTTGCGAAGACGCATCCTGAAAGTTAGCAGCCCCCACCAGGCCATTGAGCAGCTCAATGGCCGGCAGCGGCTGGCCGGTGCGGTAAAGCAGCACGGCGCGGTAGACGCTGGCTTCTTGCGGACCGAAAAGCCGCGCCATTTCCTCACTGTCCCGGCGGGCGGCGTCCATGTCGGCCAGCAGCAAATGCAATGCAAAGCGCCATGACCAGAACTCGGGGCGCTGGGGCTCGCGCGCAATCGCTGTGTCTATGTCTTGCAAGCCGGCGCCAAAGTCATGAAAACCTTGCTTGACCAGGCCCCGCAAAAAGTAGCCGTCAGCCGGCAAATCCTTGGCCAGCCACCAGGGTGCCAGAGCCGCCTTGGCCGAACCGAACCAGCGCAGGTCTCCCTCATTCAAACCGAGTGAGAAAACAGCCCGGGCGTAGGCCAGCGAGGCGTCCAGGTCGTTCGGGTTGGCGCGCCAGGCCTTGTCTAGCGCCCGCAAGGCGCCAGCGCGCGCGCCTTGCGCATGCACCGATGCGGGCAGCACCACAGCCGCATCGGCGGGCCGAAATCGTTCTTGGGCTGCAGCAGGCGAAGCCAGCGCAAGCAGGCATGCGGCCCATGCGAAGCCATGAGGATTAGTGAAAACCCTCATGAAATTTGTCTCATCTTTGCGACTTTTTTGCATAATTTTAAATGTTCGGAAGCATGGTTTCGGCTATCCTGCAGCGGGGGTTTTACACATGCGGTGATTCTCCACATTTTTCAACCTGTTTATCAAAGGCTTCTTATGAAATTCCTGATCACTGCCGTCGTTTCCGCATTCATGCTGGTGTCTGCTCCTTCTTTTGCCGGCAGCCACGCTGGCGGCAAGATGGACGACAAAAAAGTGGATTGCACGAAAAAAGAAAACGAGAAAAACAAGGCTTGCGAAAAGAAGAAGTGATTCTTTCTTTGGCATGCTAAAGCCCCTTTCGAGGGGCTTTTTTTTCGCCTGTATACAAACGGGCGCACCGTAGAATCGGCAGCATGAAAATCCTCATTTGCAACGACGACGGCTACCAGGCCCCGGGCATCGTGGCCCTGTATGAAGCCCTCAGAACGATTGCAGATGTCGAGGTGGTGGCGCCCGAGCAGAACAACAGCGCCAAGAGCAATGCGCTGACCCTGCATTCGCCCATGTACGTGCAGACCGCCGCCAATGGCTTTCGCTATGTCAATGGCACGCCGGCCGACTGTGTTCACATTGCGCTGACCGGCCTGCTGGGTTACCGGCCGGACCTGGTGGTCTCGGGCATCAACAACGGCGCCAACATGGGCGACGACACGATTTATTCCGGCACCGTCGGCGCGGCCATGGAGGGCTATCTGTTTGGCATCCCGGCCATTGCCCTGTCGCAAACCGAAAAAGGCTGGGCGCATATTGACGTGGCGGCCCTGCGCGCCCGCGAGCTGGTGCGGCAACTGGCCCCTTCGCTGGAAGTGTTGGCCCAAGGCCAGACGCCCACCTTGGCCCCCTGGCTGCTCAATGTGAATATTCCCAACCTGCCCAACGAGCAGATCAAGGGCGTGAAGATTGCGCGCCTGGGGCGCCGGCATGCGGCCGAACGGGTCATCACCCAGACCAGCCCGCGCGGCGAAACCATGTACTGGATCGGTAGCGCCGGGCCGGCCAAGGACGACGGTGACGGCACCGACTTTCATGCCACCCGGCTGGGGTATGTGTGTATCACGCCGCTGCAAGTGGACCTGACCGATCACGAGCGCTTACCTTACTGGACGCAGACGGCGGCCCGCCTGTCCCAAGGCCAGCCATGACGCTCGGCCCGCGTGATAGGGCCGAGCCGCAAGGCCGGCCGGTAGCCGCTACAGACGGCAAACGCCCGGGCTTTCCGGTGCGGTTGGCGACCCACTCGGGCGTGCCTTCGGCTAGCAAGAGCGTCATGCCGTCCAAGCCCACGCCGATCAACCCCATGCAGCCCAAAAGCGCCTATGTCGGCCTGCAAAAGCCGATGCCGGCCGGCGTCGGCCTCGATTCCCAAACGGTGCGCAGCCGCATGGTCGACAAACTCGCCCGCCAGGGCCTGCAAGACCCCGAGGTGCTGGCCGCCATGGGGCTGGTCGAGCGGCATCGTTTTGTTGACACGGCATTGGCCAACCAGGCGTATGAAGACACCAGCTTGCCGATCGGGCTGGGTCAAACCATTTCCAAGCCCAATGTGGTGGCGCGCATGCTCGAACTGCTGCGCGAAGGCCGCAGCGGGCGGCTGGGCCGGGTGCTGGAGATCGGCACCGGCTGCGGCTACCAGGCCGCCGTGCTGAGCCACCTGGCGGTCGAGGTCTACAGCATCGAGCGCCTGCGCGGCCTGCATGACAAGGCGCGTGAAAACCTGCGCCACTTCCGGCTGCCCAATGTGCATCTGTTGTTTGGCGACGGCATGGAGGGCTTTGCCAAAGGCGCGCCTTACGCCGCCATCATCGCGGCCGCGGGAGGCGAAGCCATTCCCCAGGCCTGGGTGGACCAACTGGCCGTGGGCGGGCGCCTGGTGGCGCCCATGCAAACCGCCGGCGGCCAGCAAGCGCTGGTGGTCATTGACAAATCTGCGCAGGGCATTCGCCAGTCGGTGCTCGAGGCGGTTCACTTTGTGCCCCTAAAATCGGGCACTGACTGAGCGCACTGCAAGCCGGCTCTTTGAAGCGGTTTGGGTTCAGGCACCGCGTTTACCGCGCCCTGTAGGGGCGTCTTGAAGATGGAGGACACCACCCGATGAACCACCCCGCACGTCATTGCATGCACACAGCGGCCCCTGCCGCCACGAGCGATCGTTGCCCAGCGGGCGCTGCACCGCGTCGTGTGCCCGGCCTGGCTGTCCTGGCCATGCTGCTCGCGCTGGGCCTCTCCGCCTGCACCTCGCGCTCGCTCACCAACGCTCCGGTGGAAGACCGCGGCACCTCCAGGCCGTCTTTGGCGCCCGCCGCTGCGCCGGCCAGGCCGGCAGCGGCGCTGCCCGGCGCTGAAAACGCCGGCAAGTCCGGTTATTACACCGTCAAGCCGGGTGACACCCTGATCCGCATCGGCCTGGACACTGGCCAGAACTGGCGCGACATCAGCCGCTGGAACACCATCGACAACCCGAACCAAATCGAGGTCGGCCAGGTGCTGCGGGTCACGCCGCCAGCGGGTAATGAGGCCGTGGTGACGCGCCCGATCACCAGCAGTTCTGCCAGCGCAGCCCCCACACCATTGCCGGCGCAGGGGCAAGCAGCCCCGGCGGCCAAGCCGGCCCCAGCCAGTGCGCCGCAGCCGCAAGCGGCAGCCAGCGCACCGCAGGCCCCTGCCGGCGGCGAAGAAGAAATCGCCTGGCTGTGGCCTGCCCAGGGAACACCGGTCGCCAGCTTTGACGAGGTCAAAAACAAAGGCATCGATATCGCCGGCAAAGCCGGTGACCCGGTGTTGGCTTCGGCCGACGGGCGCGTGGTGTATTCGGGTGCCGGCCTGCGTGGTTACGGCAACCTGATCATCCTCAAGCACAACAACACTTACCTCACGGCCTACGCCCACAATCAGACCCTGCTGGTCAAAGAAGACCAGTCGGTGCGCAAGGGCCAGAAGATCGCCGAGATGGGCAACAGCGACGCCGACCGCGTGAAGTTGCACTTCGAGATCCGCCGCCAGGGCAAGCCAGTGGACCCGGCCAAGTACCTGCCGGCGCGCTAAAAACCCGGGCCGCGCCCATGAAAGCATCACGCTGATGGCCTGGCCGGTTCTCGTTTTTGACATCGAGTCGATCCCCGACGTGGCGGGCCTGCGTGCGCTGCGCGGCGCACCGGCTGAACTGAGTGACGCCGAGGTCTACGCGGCCTATGTGGCTGAACGCCAGGCCCGCGGGCAAAGCGACTTCATGCCGCTGCATTTGCAACGCATTCTGGTCATCAGCTGTGTGTTTCGCAACGCCGAAGGCCTGCGCATCCATTCATTTGTCGATCGCGAAACCGATGGTGTCAGCCAGGAAGGCAAGGTCATCCAGACCTTTTTCAACACCGTTGAAAAGCACGTGCCGCAACTGGTGAGCTGGAACGGCGGCGGCTTTGACCTGCCGGTGCTGCATTACCGCGGGCTCAAGCACGGCGTGGTGGCCAGCAAGTACTGGGACATGGGCGAGGGCGGTGATCACGACAGCCGCGACTTCAAGTGGAACAACTTCATCAGCCGCTACCACATGCGGCACCTGGACCTGATGGACTTGCTGGCCATGTACCAGCCCAAGAACAACGCCCCGCTCGACGCCATGGCCAAGCTCTGCGGCTTTCCCGGCAAGCTCGGCATGGACGGCTCGGCGGTCTACCCGGCCTACCTGAACGGCCAGCTCGACGAGATACGCCGTTATTGCGAAACCGACGTGATGAACACCTATCTGCTGTACTGCCGCTTTCAGAAAATGCGCGGCGGTTTGCTGGAGGCCGAGTACGAGCAGGAAATAGCCTTCGTCAAGGAAACCCTGGGCCAGTTGCTGCCGGCAGAGCCGCACTGGCGCGAATACCTCGCCGCCTGGGCCCGGCCGGACTGAGGCAGGCGCGGGGATCCATACCCGCACCTGAGACAATCGCTGCATGACGGAAGAAAAAAAGACACTCGCCTGGGCGCTGCCGCCCGAATACCCCCCTGACTTTCTCAATGTGGAGTCCCTCGACATGGAAGCCCAGGGCATTGCCCACCGGGCAGACGGCAAGGTGGTGTTTATCGAAGGTGCTTTGCCGTTCGAGCGCGTCACGGCCAACGTTTTTCGCAAGAAAACCAGCTTTGAAAAAGCCACGCTGAGCACCATCGAGCGTGAATCGGCGCAGCGCGTCAAACCCGGCTGCCCGCATTTCGGCATGCACGTGGGCGCTTGCGGCGGCTGCAAGATGCAGCACCTGCACATCGGCGCGCAAGTCGCCGTCAAGCAGCGTGTGCTCGAAGACAACCTCTGGCATTTGGGCAAGGTCCATGCTGAAAACATCATGCGCCCCATCGAGGGCCCCGCCTGGAACTACCGCTTTCGCGCCCGCCTGTCGGTTCGTTATGTACGCAAAAAAGGCACGGTGCTGGTTGGTTTTCATGAGCGCAAAAGCACGTACGTTGCTGACATTCACGAATGCCATGTGCTGCCGCAGCATGTCAGCGATATGCTGATGCCGCTGCGCGAACTCATTGGCGCCATGCAAGCGCGCGAGACCTTGC
>JBIKHR010000329.1:0-3261 GCA_044362035.1 Polaromonas sp.
TTCCTGAAGTGAACTCTCGCATGCCCAGTCTGTTACCCGGGCCCGTATCCCTGTGTTTGGCGATGAAGCGCAGACCATGACGACCTCACTTTTTTTCATTCAGATCCTCAACGGCTTGCAGTTGGGCGTGCTGTTGTTCATGTTGTCGGCCGGCCTGACGCTGGTGTTCGGCATCATGAATTTTGTCAATCTCGCGCATGGCAGCCTGTACATGATGGGCGCCTACTTTGCCGCGACGGCGTATGCCAAAACAGATTCCTTCATCCTGGCCGCACTGGTCGGCGTGGCCGGTAGCGCGGCGCTGGGTTTTCTGGTCGAGCGGGTGGTGGCTTCGCGCCTGTATGCCCGCGACCATCTGGACCAGGTGCTGGCAACTTTCGGGCTGATCTTGTTTTTCAATGAGATCACCCGCTGGGTCTGGGGCGCTTCGCCGGTGTACATGAATGTGCCGCCCGCCTTGTCCGGCACTATCAACCTGCTGGGCATTTCTTATTCGGCTTATCGCTTTGCCATCATCGTGGTCGGTCTGCTGGTGGCGCTGGGTTGCTATGTGCTCATCAACAAGACCCGCGTCGGCATGCTGATACGCGCTGGCTCGAGCAACCCGACCATCGTTGCGGCGCTGGGTGTCAACATCAAGCTGCTCAATGCCACCATCTTTGCGTTGGGCGCGGCTCTGGCCGGTGTGGCCGGCCTGATGAGCGGGCCCATCCTGTCGGTGCAGACCGGCATGGGTGAACCCATTCTGATCACCGCCATGATCGTCATCGTGATCGGCGGCATCGGTTCGGTGCGCGGCGCTTTTTATTCGGCATTGATCGTCGGCTTGATCGACACCGCCGGCAGGGCCTTTTTGCCCATGATGCTGCGCGAGTTCCTTGACCGCAGCACCGCGCAGGCCGCCGGTCCGGCGCTGGCGTCCATGCTGACCTGCATCTTCATGGCGGCGGTGCTGGCCCTCAAACCTGCCGGTCTTTTTCCGGTCAAGAACCAATGAAGCGCAACACCCTTTCGGCATGGTTTGTGGCCATCCTTGTCGCGCTGCTGCTGGCAGTGCCTGTTTACGCCAGCATGGCGGGCGAGCCTTTTGCGCTGACCTTTGTGAGCCGGGTGCTGGTCTTTGCGCTGGCCGCCAGCAGCCTGAACCTGATTCTGGGTTACGGCGGCATGGTCAGCTTTGGCCATGCGCTGTACATGGGTCTGGGCGCTTATGTGGTGGGCATTTTGGCGCAGCATGGGGTGACCAATGGATGGGTGCAACTGGCGGTCACGCTGTCGGTTTGCGCGCTGGTCGGTCTGCTGACCGGCGCCATCTCTTTGCGCACCTCGGGCATTGCATTCATCATGATCACGCTGGCCTTTGCCCAGATGTTTTTCTACCTCTTCGTCAGTCTCAAGCAGTACGGCGGCGACGACGGCCTGTCGATCCCGGCGCGCAGCGAGTTCGGCCTGTTCAGCCTGGGCTCGCCGGTGGCGCTGTATTACGCGGCGCTGATGCTGGTGCTGCTGACGCTGGCTTGCACCCACCGCCTGGTGGACGCGCGTTTCGGCATGGTGCTGCGCGGCTGCCGCATCAACGAGCGGCGCATGAATGCCATGGGCTTTGCCACCTTTCGCTACAAGCTCACGGCCTATGTGATTGCCAGCATGTTGTGCGGCTTGGCCGGCTTGCTGTATGCCAATCTCACCGGCTTTGCCTCGCCGGCTTACCTGGCCTGGACGGTGTCGGGCGAGTTGATCGTGATGGTGGTTCTGGGCGGCATGGCCACGGTTTTCGGGCCGCTGGTGGGCGCCATCACGCTGCTGGTCAGCGAAGAACTTCTCAAGGCCCTGACCGACCACTGGATGGCTATTTTGGGCCCGCTCATCGTGCTGGTGGTGTTGACGGCCCGACGCGGTATTTACGGCTATCTGCTGGACGTGGATGCCTGGCGCGAGCGCCGGCGTCAGACTGCCTTGGCCCGTGCCACAAAGGCGGCCTCATGAAGCCCATGCTCGACATCCGGCAACTGACCAAGCGCTACGGCGGTTTGCTGGCCACTGACCATGTGTCGCTGTCGCTGGTCCCCGGCGAGTTGCACGCCATCATCGGTCCCAACGGTGCCGGCAAGACCACGCTGATTGCCCAACTCGGTGGCGAAGTCGCCCCCGACAGCGGCAGCATTTTCTTTGACGGTCAGGACATCGCCGCGCTGCTGCCCGCGCAACGCGCCTTGCGCGGCCTGGCGCGTTCTTACCAGATCACCTCGGTGTTTCCCGAGTTCAGTGTGCTTGAAAACGTGGCGCTGGCCATGCAGGCGCACCGGGGCCACAGTTTCGGTTTCTGGACGCCTGTGCTCAAGCAAAGCGAGCTGGTCGAGCCGGCGCTGCGCGCCATCGAACAGGCCGGCTTGTCGCACCGTGCCCGGGCCATGGTCTCGGAGCTGGCGCACGGCGAAAGGCGCCAGCTTGAACTGGCCATGGTGCTGGTGGCCGAACCCAAGCTGCTGTTGCTCGACGAGCCCATGGCCGGCATGAGCCACCAGGAGTCCGGCAATGTGGTCCGTCTGCTGCAGGGGCTCAAAGGCCGCTACACCATGCTGCTGGTCGAGCACGACATGGACGCGGTGTTTGCGCTGGCCGACCGCATCTCGGTGCTGGTTTACGGCCGCATCATCGCCAGTGGCACGCCGCAGGACATACGCAACAACGAAGAAGTGAAAATCGCCTACCTGGGCGACGAGGCCCTGCCGATATGACCGCCACGAATGATTTGCTGAGCATCTCCGGTATTGAGGTCTGCTACGGTGACGCGCAAGCCCTTTTCGGTGTCGATCTGCGCATTGCCGAAGGTGAATTTGTCACGCTGCTGGGGCGCAACGGCATGGGCAAGACCACCACAGTGCGCACGGCCAGCGGCATCATGCATGCGCGCAGCGGCAGGGTAGAGTTTGCTGGGCAGGATGTGTCGCGCTGGCCCTCTTACAAGATTGCGCGGCTGGGGTTGGGGCTGGTGCCCGAACAGCGTCAGGTGTTTCCCAATCTCACCGTCTATGAAAACCTGGTAGCCACGGCGCACAACCGCCTGCAACGCAGCGACCCCTGGACGCTGGAGCGCGTCTACCGGCTTTTTCCGCGGCTCAAAGAACGCGCCGGCAACCTGGGTGCCAACCTCTCGGGCGGCGAGCAGCAGATGCTCGCCATCGGGCGGGCGCTCATGACCAACCCGCGCCTGCTGGTGCTGGACGAGGCGACCGAAGGCCTGGCGCCGCTGGTGCGCAG
>JBIKHR010000067.1:0-10638 GCA_044362035.1 Polaromonas sp.
AGGACTTGCTGGTGCTGGACGGCGGGCCTTGCGAGGTCGGCATCGAATCCACGATTGTTGATTGCACGCGCGGCCAACCGGTGCTGTTGCGCCCAGGCGTGCTGACGCGCGCACAACTCGAAGCCGCGTGCGGTCAGCCCGTGCTGGACAAAGACACGCCGGTCCACACACAAGCACCGCGCGCCTCGGGCACGCTCGAATCGCACTACGCGCCGAACGCCCGCGTGCGGCTGATGGATGCCAAGGCACTGCAAGCGACGCTGGACGCCAACACCGCGACCTCCGCCGCGCAGACCAGCCCGGGCCCGGTCGCTGTTTATGCCCGCAGCCCGCTGCGCCTGAGCGCCCCCACCCTGCACCGCCAGATGCCCGGCGATGCAGCGACGGCGGCGCAGCAGCTCTTTGCGGTGCTGCGCGAACTCGATGCCCTGGGTGTGCCAGAGATCTGGGTGCAAACCCCGCCACAAACGCCGGAATGGGACGGCGTGCGCGATCGCCTCAATCGGGCGGCAGCCGATGGAGCCCCGCCTTCGCGAGGATGACGAACGGGGATGGCCGAGGCCGCTTCAGGCGGCTTTGAGCGCCGGGGCCCGCGCCACTTCTGCCGTGATCTCGTACGAGCGCAGTCGCGCTGTGTGGTCAAAGATCTGACCGGCGATCATCAACTCGTCGGCGCCTGTGCGTTCGATGAAGGCGTTCATCTCGCGCCGCACGGTGTCGGGCGAACCGATGGCGTAGCTTTGGCGCATGCTGTCCAGCAGGGCCTGCTCCTGCGGGCCGATGTGCTGCAAATAATCAGCGCGCGGCGGCGGCAACTGGGCCGGGCGACCGCTGCGCAGGTTGATGAAGGCCTGTTGCTGCGAAGTCACCATCACGCGGGCCTCTTCGTCGGTGTCAGCGGCAAACACGTTAAAGCCGAGCATCACGTAGGGCTTGGCCAGCCGCGCGGAGGGCTGGAAACGTGCGCGGTAAATCTCGATGGCCTGCATCATTTGCGCGGGCGCAAAGTGCGAGGCAAAAGCAAAGGGCAGGCCCAGGTGCGCGGCCAGTTGCGCACCAAAGGTGCTGGAGCCCAGAATCCACATCGGCACGTTCAGGCCGGTGCCCGGCACAGCGCGCACAGGCTGGCGTGGCGCGTCTGAAAAGTAATCCATCAACTCCAACACGTCTTGCGGAAAGTCGTCCGAGTCTGACGCCAGGTTGCGGCGCAGGGCACGGGCGGTGATCTGGTCAGAGCCCGGCGCGCGGCCAAGCCCCAGGTCAATGCGGCCGGGAAACAGCGACTCGAGCGTGCCGAACTGCTCGGCAATCACCAGCGGTGAATGGTTGGGCAACATGATGCCGCCGGCGCCGACGCGAATGCTGCGGGTGCCGCCGGCCACGTGCGCCATCAGCACCGAGGTGGCGGCGCTGGAGATGCCGGGCATGCCGTGGTGTTCGGCCAGCCAGATGCGTTGGTAACCGTAGCGCTCGGCGTGTTGCGCCAGGCTCAGCGTGTTGCGAAACGATTGCGCGGCATCGCTGCCTTGGGCAATCGGGGCCAGGTCGAGGACGGAAAGAGGGATCATGGTTGGCAGTTTAGGCCGTTCGCAAAATGCCGTAGCGCAGCTTCATGGCCAGGATGGCGAAGGTCAGCATGAGCGTCACGGTGTTGGCCGCTACCACGGGCCAGGCGTTGAGCGACAAGCCATACAGCAGCCACAAGAACAACCCGACCGAGAGCACGCTGTACATGCCCAACGACACGCCCCGCACATCTTTGGTTTTGTAGGTGAGCCAGGCTTGCGGCGCAAAACTGAAGGTGGTCAGTGCGGCGGCTGTGTAGCCTATCCATTCGGTAATGAGCGGTGAGATATTCAGCATCAGGGGCGTTCCAGCACGGTCCATTCAATGAGTCGGTCCAGCGCCGGGCGGGCAGCGCTGGCGTTGGGGTGGTTGATCATGCCAATGACGACATAGCGGCTGCCGGTTACGCCATCGGCGTAACCGGCCACCGCGCTGACGTCGCGCAGCGAACCGGTTTTGATCTGGGCGCGTCCGGCAGCGGCCTGGGCGCGCTCGCGCAAACGGCCGTCGGCACCGACCACCGGCAGGGATTCGGCCAGCGCCGCTGCCTGCGGGCTTTGCGCGGCATGTTGTAGCAAAGCCGCTAGGCTGGCCGCGCTGATGCGTTCGCTGCGGCTCAGGCCCGAGCCGTTGTCCATCACTGGCGCGCCGGCGGCCGGCAAAGTCTTGCGCCACCAGGCTTGCACGGCTTCACGACCGGCCTCGAGCGTGCCGGCCGGCGCGGCGGTCAGCCGGCCATGCAGACCCAGACTGATGAGCAGGTGTTGCGCCATCACGTTGTTGGAAAACTGGTTGACGTCGCGCACGATGTCCAGCAGCGGCAGCGAAGGAGACTCCAGCCGCAGCGGCGCGGTCTGGCCCGACAGCGTGCCACGGCTGCGCAGCATGTTCAGCTCGGCGGCGGTGGCTTCGCGCACCCGGCCGGTCAGCAGGCCGCCAAGTTGCCGCCACGAGCCCTCGATGGCGCGCGCCGCGTAGCTGGCCGGCTCGGCGTAGGCGCTGGGCCAGACGCGCTCGCCGCAGCCGCTGGCGTAATTGCCGGCGAACTGCACGCGCTGTGGGTTGTCGATGCTGGCCCGCAGTTCGCCGCGCCAGTCGCCACAACGCGCGCCCAGCACCAGCGGCACGCTTTCGTCGATTTGCACGCCGGCCAGGGGCGGCTCTGCACGCACCAGCGCCCGGCCTTGCGCCGGGTCGGGCGTGAAGGTCATGACCAGCGACTTGAAATTGATCAGCAGCGCATCGGGCTGCGTGTTGTAAGGCCGCAGTGGCTCGCCGTCGAAGGCCGCCGCACTGGCCGCCGAGTCGCTGAAGGCGCTGCGGTCCAGCACGATGTCGCCGCGGATGGCACGCACGCCGCTGCTGTGAACATGGGTGATCAGCGCCTGCAGTCGCTCCATCACCAGCTTGGGATCACCACCGCCGCGCACCACCATGTTGCCGTCGAGCAGGCCGTTCTGGATGCTGCCGTCCATGATGACGCGGGTCTGCCAGCGAAAGTCCGGGCCCAGCGCATCCAGCGCGGCGTAGGTGGTCACCAGCTTCATGACCGAGGCCGGGTTCATGGCCTCGGCTGCGCGGTGGCTCAGGCGCGGCGCGCGCTGGCCGCTCACATCGACCACCAGCACGGCCATGGCACTGGCCGGCACCTGCGCCTGCGCCAGGGCTTTTTGAACTGCGGCGGGCAGGCGCGTTGGGTTGGCGCGGGCGGGGCCGCTGCCCCAGCCTGGCGCGGCCAGCAGCGCCAGCACGCTGAGTGCCAGCAGGCTGCGCCAACGCCTGCGACCCACCGAGCGCAGCGGCAATATCCGGCGGGACCATGTAAAAACCATGGCCGGATTATCACGGCTGGCTTGACCGGATAATCAGGCGATGCGCACGACTGTCACCGCCCCCGCCGACTTGCCGCCCCTGGTGGCTGGCACGGCCACGGGCCGCTTTCTGGCCTTTGACACCAGCACCGAGCGCATGTCGATTGCGGTGTGCGATGGTGCACGCCTGTGGCAGTACGAAGGGCCGGGGGGTGCGCAGTCATCGACCACCCTGATTCCCGCCGTCATGCAACTGATGGCCGAGGCCGGCCTGCAACTGGCGCAGTTGGACGCCATCGCCTTTGGCCGCGGCCCGGGCTCCTTCACCGGCCTGCGCACGGCCTGTGCCGTGGCCCAGGGCCTGGCGCTGGGGGCCGGCGTGCCGGTACTGCCGATTGATACCCTGGCGGCGCTGGCCGAAGAAGCGCGATTTGCATGGCAACAAGCCCACGCCGTAGCAGCACTGCCGCCGCAGCTGACCGCCATGCTCGACGCGCGCATGGATGAAATGTATGTGCAGCACTTCAGCCTGGTTGGCAACGCCTACCAGTCGCTGGGGCCTTGCACTCTGGTGCGCCCGGCAGCGCTGCCACTGCCCCAGACCGGCGGCGGGCTGCTGCTGGCGGGCAATGTGTTCAGTGTGTATGCCGGCCGGCTGCCGGCGCTGCCCGAAGGCAGTGCTGCACTGACGCTGCTGCCCACGGCGGCCGCCATGCTACGGCTGGCACCCGCGCTGCTGGCGGCCGGCCAGGCGCGCCCAGCCGACCAGGCCCTGCCGCTCTATGTGCGCGACAAAGTAGCGCAGACCACTGACGAGCGCGCCCAGGCCAAACTGGCGGCGCAGCACGCCGCCGCGTGAACCGCCATGAGTGCCTTGCCCCAGCGCCCGCCCGTGAGGCTCGAAACCATGACCGAGCCCTGGCTGGCCAAGGTCGCCCGCATCGAAAAAAATGTTTATGCGCACCCCTGGCTGGAAGGCAACTTTGCCGATTCGCTCAGGGCCGGTTACCCGGCGCAGCTGCTGCTGGCCGACCTGGCGCCCGGCGAGCCCGAACTGCTGGGTTACTTTGTCGCCATGAAGGGCGTGGACGAAGTGCACCTGCTGAACATCACGGTGGCACCGGACTACCAGCGCCAGGGTTTTGCGCGCCTGATGCTGGACGCACTGACGCTGTGGTCCCGCGGGCAGAACGCCGAGTGGCTGTGGCTGGAAGTGCGCATCAGCAACACGCGGGCCCGGCAGGTCTACGAGCAGTATGGTTTCAAGCATGTGGGCACGCGCCGCAACTACTACCCGCAAAGTGCCTTTCAGCGCGAAGACGCGGTGGTGATGAGCCTGGCCCTGGGATCGCCGGCATGACGCAGACCCGCACACCCGGCACCAGCCCGAAAGGCCGGTCATGAGCCTGGAACTCGACAAACGCCAGCGCGCCATGTTGCGCGAAATGGGCATACGCCTGTGGCAAGCACCCGGTGCGGCGGCTGAGTCGCCCGTGCCGGCCCGCGTGGCAGCGCGGCCGGCCACGCCAGCGCCAGCACCTTCAGCGCCACCTTCGGCGGCAGCGTTGGTCGCTTCACCCGCCGCCAGTGCGCCTGAGGCCTCGGCCGCTTCAGCCGCTTCAGCCGGTATGGCTTGGACACTGGGCGCTGCACGCGCCTTGTACGAGCCTGCGGCCGGCGCGACAGCGCGCTGGCTGCTGCTGATTGAAACGTCGGCCGACAGTGCTGCGGCCGACACTCTGGCGGGCGACGCAGGCAAGTTGCTGGACAACATGCTGCGCGCCGCCGGAGTGCCGCACAGCGCCCGGGCGGCCTGGGCACCGGTATCGCGCCAGGCCACGGCCGCCGGACCGGATGCCAGCGAGCCGGATCTGGCCTTGCAAGGCCACTTGAGTGCGCTGGTGCAGGCCGAAAAGCCGGACGTGCTGCTCATCATGGGCCGCCTGGCGGCGTCGGTGCTGTTGCAGTCGGAAGAGCCGCTGGGCAAGCTGCGCGGACATACGCATCAACTGGCCGGCGTGCCCACCTTCGTCACCTACGACGCGGCCTACCTGCTGCGCAGCCTGCCCAACAAGGCCAGGGCCTGGGACGACCTGTGCCTTGCACAAACGGTCGCTGTCTCCCACTAGAACGACTGCGTGGGCGGCGGGCGCACGCTGCGGCTGGGCAGCAGCACCGAGCCGATCGCCACCACCATCAACACCACGGCCGCCCAGTCCTGCCAATGGAGGGCCTCTTTCAGCCAAAGGGCGCCTGAGAAAACACCCAGGATCGGGATCATCATCACGCTCAGGCTGGAGGCAATCGGCGGCAGGCTGCGCGCCAGAAAGAACCAGGCGGCGTGGGCGAAGCCGAAGATCATCACGCCGTTATAAACAATCGCCGCCCAGGACACGGCCGGCGGCACCCGCCATTGCGGCATTTCAAAGGTCATGCTCAGAGCACTCACCGCCAGCGCGGCGAGCAGCGTCATCCAGAAAGAAATGGTCAGCGTGGCCACCTGCATGGTGGTGGTGCGCAGCCTTTGTGTGCCCACGGCCCAGGTGGCGGCTGCCACCAAAGCCAGCAGCACGCTAAGCGGCCACTGCTCAGGTTTTTCACGACCACGGTCATCACCGCATGCCAGACAAACATGTTGGTGGCCGCCAGCCAGAACAGTTCACGGTAACGGTCACGCGGTATGAAAAAAGGCACCTTGAGACAAAGCATCGCCAGCCCGAGCACCGGCAGCCCCAGCCACAGGGAGATCGCCCGGAATGTCAGAGGTGGACAGTCCGTCACGCCCATTTTCATGATCGGCCAGTTCAAGCCCCACACCAGGGTCAGCCAGACAAGTTCGATGCGTTGGCGGCGGCTCAGGTGCATAGGTACGGACTCCAAAAAAGCCGGCAAAAAGACAATGCGCCCGCCGAGCGCCGACGGTACGCCCTGGCCCGACCGGGCTTCTTACAATCAGCGCATGACATTCCTGAACATGCTGACGGCGGCCGAGAACCTGAACCACTCCATGCTGTGCGTGGGCCTGGACCCGGAGCCCACCAGGTTTCCCGGTAAGTACAAGGGCGACGCCAACAAGATTTACGATTTTTGCGCCGCCATCGTGGATGCCACGGCCGACCTGGTGATCGCCTTCAAGCCGCAGATTGCCTACTTTTCTGCGCACCGCGCTGAAGGCCAACTCGAGCGCCTGATGGAACACATGCGCCGCGTGGCGCCGCAAGTGCCCATCATCCTGGACGCCAAGCGCGGCGACATCGGCAGCACCGCCGAGCAGTACGCCATCGAAGCCTTCGAGCGCTACGGCGCCGATGCGGTCACGCTGTCGCCCTTCATGGGCTGGGACTCGGTGGCCCCCTACCTCAAATACGAGGGCAAGGGTGCGTTCTTGCTGTGCCGCACTTCTAACCCCGGCGGCGACGACCTGCAAAACCAGCGCCTGGCGTCCATTGAAGGCCAACCGCTGCTGTACGAACACGTGGCCCGCCTGGCGCAAGGCCCCTGGAACCTCAACGGCCAGCTGGGTCTGGTGGTGGGCGCCACCTACCCGGCCGAAATAGAGCGCGTACGCCAGGTCGCGCCCACGCTGCCACTGCTGATTCCCGGCGTTGGCGCGCAAGGCGGTGACGCCGTGGCCACAGTGCGCGCCGGTTACCGGGCGGGCGCGCCCATCATCGTCAATTCGTCACGGGCGATTTTGTACGCGTCCTCAGGCGAAGACTTTGCCGCTGCGGCGCGGCGCGAAGCCCTCAAGACGCGCGACATTTTGCAGGCCGCGCGCAACCCAACCTAAGGTCAACGCGCATTGAACTTGTCACGCCGCTGCGCTATCCTTCAGACATGTCGATGAACCCGCTTGATTCCGTCCGCTTTGCCCGCCAAGTCGGCTTTGGCCTGGCGCCGGACGAAGCCACACCCGACGACCCGCTGGCCTGGGCCCAAGCCCAGCTCGACAAAGCCCCGCCCGTGGCTTTTCTGGCCGACAGAAAGGGCGCGCTGATGACCGGCCTGCCCGAAAACCTGCGCCTGTTGCACACGCAAGTCGAGGCCACGCAAGCCATGCAAGGCCATTGGGACGCTGAAAAAAACACTTTTGAACAGTCGCGCAAGCTGCCACGGCCCGAATGGGAAAAGCTGCGCTACGAAACGGTGGACCTGCCCTACTGGCGGCTGGAGCCCTGGAAAGAAGTGCTGGCGCGTGGCGCCATGGCCGTTAACGGGCCGGCCCCGGTGTTCGAGCGTTTCTGGCACTTCTGGACCAACCACTTCACGGTGGCACCGGCCACCAACAACATCAACGCCATGGTCGGACCTTACATGCGCATGTTGCGCGGCCGCATGAGCGGTAACTTTCGCGACATGCTGTTTGAAGCGGTCACGCACCCCGCCATGGTCCTTTACCTGGACAACGACAACTCCACCGGCCCAGGCTCTCAAAACAGCCGGTACGAAATCCGCCAGAACGGCAAAGCAAAGCACAGCACCAATGAAAACCTGGGGCGTGAGTTGCTGGAGCTGTTCACGGTCAGCCCGGCCGCCGGCTACAGCCAAGCCGACGTGATGAGCACCACATTAATCCTGACCGGCTGGGGTGTGCACAAACCCTCGGACACCTGGAACAAATCCGGCGCGCCTTATGGCAGCTACTTTCACTTCGGCAAGCACGAACCCGGAAGCCACAGCGTGATGGGCAAGTCTTACAGCGCGTTTGTGCGCAACGACGGCAAGCTCAATGACCTGATCGATGACCTGGCGGCCCACCCCGCCACGGCGCAGCATATTTGCCTCAAACTGGCCACCGCTTTCATCGCCGACGAGCCCCCGCCCGATGCCGTGGCGCGACTGGTGGCGGTGTTCACGCAAAGCAAGGGCCATCTGCCCAGCCTGCACAAAGCGGTGGTGGCCGAGGTGGCGCGCGCTGGTGCCGACGCGCGTAAATTTCAGTTGCCCGAAACCTGGCTGTGGAGCATCTACCGCATGGCCGGCGCTGAGTTGCCGGTGGTGCCACCACTGCACGAGTTACGCGGCGAGCGCCTGCACGACATCCTCACGGAGCTGGGTCAACCGGTCCATCATTGTCCGCAACCCAATGGCTGGTCGCTGCAAAGCCGAGACTGGATCTCCAAGGAGATGCTGGACCGGCGCGTGCGTTACGCCTTTCAATTTGCCAACCGCGTGCGCCAGCCCGGTACCCTGATGCAGGTCTTGCAACGTCAACAGGGCGCTGGCCCTTTGGCGCAGCAATTGCGCGCGGCCGGCGCTGTGGCTGAAGGCCAGGCGCGCCGCGGCATTTGGGCCGCTTACCTGACTTCACCCGACATGCTCTGGAGCTGACGCGCATGCAAAGACGACATTTTCTGGGCGCCGGTGCCAGCCTCACACTGGCCGGTAGCCCGCTGCTGGCGGGCGCGCAAAGTCAAACCACGGCCTACCGACAGCGCCGCCTGCTGGTGCTGATGCTGCGCGGCGGCATGGACGGCCTGTGCGCCATACCGCCCACCGGCGACCCCCGGCTGCAAGCGCTGCGAGCCAACCTGGTGCCGCAGCCACTGCTGCGCGGCAATGACTTTTTTGGCGTGCACCCGGCGCTACCCACCTTCGCATCTCTGATGGCCGAGGGCCAGGCCGTGGCCGTGCATGCCACCGGCTTTGGCTACACAGGCCGCTCGCACTTCGAGGGTCAGGACATCATGCAAAGCGGCGTGCCCAAACCCTACGCGTCGGCTTCGGGCTGGCTGGGTCGCGCCATGGAAAAATCCCAGCTGGGCGCGGGCGTGGCGATCTCGATTCCCATGCCGTTGATCTTGCGCGGCGACAGCAAATCAGAGACGCAGTTTCCAACGTGGATGCCGGCACCGCCCACCGAAACCTATGCGCTGATCGAGCGGCTCTGGCAGGGCCACCCGGAGCTGGCCACGCTGGGCACGCGTCTGCGCAACGGCCGCGCCGAGGCGGCCATGGGCGGCGCGCCCACGCCAGCTTTTGACAACCGCAAATCAGCCGCCGGGCTGGCCCATGAAGCCGCCCTTCGCATGCAGGCCAGTGATGGCCCGATGGTCGGGCTGATCGATTTCAACGGCTTTGACACCCACGCCGCCCAAGGTGCGGGCGAGGGCGTGCACGCGACCCGACTCAAGCAAGTGGACGACACCCTCCGCTCGTTTCGTCAGAGCATGGGCCCGCGCTGGGACGACTGCCTGGTGCTCACCGTCACTGAGTTTGGCCGCACCGCCGCAGAAAACGGCACCACCGGCACCGACCACGGCTGGGGTGGCTGCATCCTGGCCGCCGGTGGCCTGGTTCGCACAGCGGGCGTGGTGGCCGACTGGCCGGGGCTGCAAGTTGCAAGCCTGTTTGAAGGCCGCGACCTGAAAGTGACCGTGGACGCCGCAGCGGTTTATGCGCAAGCGCTGCAAAGCGTCTTTGGTCTGAACACCGACCAAATACAAGACGGCGTGCTCAGCCACCGCCCGCATGCGCTGACGCAAACGCTGTTCCGCGCTTAGCGCGCGGCCGCTGACCTTGGGCTGGGTGGCTGCGCTCATGTCCTCCGCCCTGCGGGCTCCCCCTTGACTTCGCTACGCCACCCAGCCCAGGGTCAACGGCAGGTCCAGGGTTCGGGGATGGATTCCTGCCTGCGCAGAAAATAGCGCTTTAGACAATGAGGTCCTTGTGAATCCATCCCCTGCCCATGCCGAACTCATCGCCACGTACAAAAGGGCGGAAGCAGACGCTGCACACAAATTCGGATTGATCAAAGCGGCTGAAAAAAAGGGGCCCAAGGCCATTCAGACGGCCATCGAAACCGCTGCCAAGGCCGCTAAACGCAGGGATTCGTTTGCGAAAAAACTGAGTGGCCTGGGGGTGAGCCTCAAGGATTGAACTAAGGCTCCGTGCCTGCGCCTCACCTTTGCAGAAGATCAGCCGATCGTCAGTACCAAATGCCCCTTCGGCTTAGCCGCAGGCCGTACCTTGATTTCAATGTCGTAGCCCAGTCGGTTCAGACAGTCCCTCAACTTGCGCTCGGACAAAGTGGTGAAGTCGCCCCGCAGCATGGCAGACACCTTGGGCTGGGAGATGCCCATGCGCTCGGCGGCAGCCTTTTGAGTGATGCCCATCGTGCGCATGGCCTTGTTGATCTCGATGACCAGACCGGACTCGATCTTGAGCTTGTCGGCATCAGGCAGGCCCAAGTCGGCAAACACATTGCCGGAACCCATTTCCACTTCAATGCCGTTGATGGTGCTCATCGCATTTTTTTAAT
>JBIKHR010000330.1:0-3252 GCA_044362035.1 Polaromonas sp.
CGCACGTCCTTGCACCCCAGCTCTGAATGGTCGCCGCCACGGCCCTTGGCAATGTCGTGAAACAGCGCCGCGATGTAAAGAATCCAAGGCTTGTCCCAGCCGGCCGCCAGTTGAGAGCACATCGGATATTCATGCGAATGCTCGGCCATGAAAAAGCGCCGCACGTTGCGCAGCACCATCAGGATGTGCTGGTCCACGGTGTAGACATGAAACAGGTCGTGCTGCATCTGCCCGACGATCTTGCGGAACACCCACAAATAGCGGCCCAGTACCGAGGTCTGGTTCATCAGCCGCATGGCGCGCGTGATGCCTTCGGTCTGCATCAGGATCTGCCGGAAGGTGTCCCGGTTGACCGGGTCACGGCGAAAGGCCGCGTCCATCACACCGCGGGCGTTGTAGAGCGCCCGCAGGGTGCGCGCCGACAGGCCGTTGACGCCGACCGTGGTCTGGAACAACAGGAAGGTTTCCAGAATGGCGTGCGGATTGCGCACGTACAGGTCGTCACTGGCAACTTCGATGCGGCCGGCTTTTTCATAA
This sequence comes from Polaromonas sp., assembly GCA_044362035.1. GTDB lineage: Bacteria > Pseudomonadota > Gammaproteobacteria > Burkholderiales > Burkholderiaceae_C > Polaromonas. The sequence continues at coordinate 538 of JBIKHR010000330.1, forward strand.
AAGCGTTCGTTCAAAGGCCGCAGCGGCTGGGTGTTCGGGTTCAGGCGCTCTTCGATGTTGAGCAGCAGGATCTGGTTGAGCTGGGTCACCGCCTTGGCCGCCCAGTAGTAGCGGCGCATCAGCGATTCGCTGGCGCGGCGGGGCAGGCGCGACCCGTCGAGCGCCAGACTGGCGTAGCCAAACGACTCGGCGACCACGGTTTGCAGGTCAAACACCAGCCGGTCTTCACGCCGGCCGGCCAGCGTGTGCAGTCGTGCCCGGATCAGGCTGAGCAGGGCCTCATTGGCCTTGATCTGCCGCACCTCAAAGGCGGTTGCCAGCCCGTTGCGTTCCAGCTCTTCCCATGACTTGCCCAGGCCAGCTGCACTCGCCACCCACAGCAGCACTTGCAGGTCGCGCAGGCCGCCGGGCGACTCCTTGCAGTTGGGCTCTAACGCGTAGGGGGTGTCTTCAAACTTGTTGTGGCGCTGGCGCAGTTCGAGTGTTTTGGCCACGAAAAATGCTTTGGGGTCCATGGCTTCCGACAGCCGGTCGTGGAGCGTGCCGAACTTGGCTTTGTCGCCGGCAAGCCAGCGCGCTTCCAGCAGCGAGGTCTGCACGGTCACATCCTTGGCAGCTTCGTCCAGGCACTCGCTCAGGGTGCGCACGCTGGAGCCGATCTCCAGCCCGGCGTCCCAGCAACTGCCGATGAAGTTTTCGAGCCGGGTTTTCAGGCTGTTGTCCCCCGCACTCTCATCAACCTGGGTACCGTCGGGTAACAGCACCAGCACATCGACGTCAGAGTACGGAAACAGTTCGCCGCGGCCGTAACCCCCCACCGCCACCAGCGTGAAATCCGCAGGGAAACCGGCCCTTAGCCAGAGCTGCTGCAAGGTGGCGTCGGTGTGGCGGGCCAGCTTTTGCAGGCGTGCACGAATGCCGCGGGTGGAGGCGCGGCTTTGCGCCCAAGCGACCAGCAGGGCCGTTTTGCCGCTGCGGTATTGCTCACGCAACTGGGCCAGCTCGGTGTGCGAGACGGCTTCTGCGGGCTTGGCACTGGCGCTGGAAGGCTGCATCCGCTGCAATGCCGAATGGGCTCAGGCGCCTATCGTCTCTGCGGCCGGGGTTTGCGCATGGGCTGCGACAAACGCCGGAATCGCCGGACTGCCGGCTGACAGCGTCAGCACTTCGTAACCGGTTTCCGTGACCAGGATGGTGTGCTCCCATTGGGCCGACAGCGAGTGGTCGCGGGTGACGATGCTCCAGCCGTCTTTCTCGGGGCCGTCCTTGATGTCGCGCTTGCCGGCGTTGATCATGGGTTCGATGGTGAAGGTCATGCCGGGCTTGAGCAGCTCCAGCGTGCCGGGGCGGCCGTAATGCAGCACCTGCGGTTCTTCATGGAACTTTTGGCCAATGCCGTGACCACAAAATTCGCGCACGATGGAAAATCCCTGCTTTTCCGCGAAAGTCTGAATGGCGTGGCCGATGTCGCCCAGCCGGATGCCCGGTTTGACGCGCATGATGCCTTGCCACATGGCCTCGTAGGTGATGTGGCACAGGCGCTTGGCCGCAATCGAGGCTTCGCCGACCAGGTACATGCGGCTGGTGTCACCGTGCCAGCCGTCCTTGATGACGGTCACATCAACGTTGACAATGTCGCCTTTTTTCAGCGCCTTGTCATTCGGGATGCCGTGGCAAACCTGGTGGTTGACGGACGTACACAGCGACTTGGGGTACGCGCCATAGCCCGGCGGCTGGTAACCCAGGGTGGCCGGAATGGTTTTTTGCACCTGCGTCATGAAGTCATGCGCCAGGCGGTCGATTTCGTTGGTGGTGATGCCCGGCTTGATGAAAGGTGTCAGGTAATCCAGCACCTCGGAGGCCAGCTTGCCGGCCACGCGCATGCCTTCGATCCCGGCGGCGTCTTTGTAGGTAGTACTCATGGGTCGGGATTATCCCACCAGGCTCAAGCCCGCGTGCGTCGCAGGGTGCCTGCCCGGGCCGGGCTGCGCATGGGTGGCTGATAAAATTCTTCTTGGCGCGCTTTGAACAGCGCTTTCTGCCTTTCATGCCTGCCGCAGCTTCACCACCCGGGACCAGCCTCAGGCTGATCCGACAACCACAAGGCCACCGCCACCGTGACCCTGCATCTGACGACTTTCGAGAGTGAACCCCGCGGCATCAGCGCCCTGAGCGAATTCCGCGCCCTGCAATTACTTCCCCGCCTGCAAACCATTTGCGACAAGATCAGCGGCGTCAGCGCCCGTTTTGTGCACTTGGTGGCCACCGATGCACCCCTGTCTGACGCCCTGGAAGCCCAGCTTGAAGCGCTTCTGAACTACGGCGAGCCTTGCCGCCAGTGGCCTGTCAACCCGGCAGCCGCCACGTTTTTCATTGTTTCACCGCGCCTGGGCACGGTCTCGCCCTGGGCCTCCAAGGCCACGGACATCGCCCACAGCTGCGGCCTGGCCGTCAAGCGCATCGAGCGTGTCACCGAATACGCCTTGCTGATCAAACCCGGCCTGCTGGGCAAAACCTACCTGAGTCTGGAGCAGCGCGCGCGCATCAGCGCCATGCTGCATGACCGCATGACCGAAAGCGTCATGACCGACCGCGCGCAGGCGGCGGCCTTGTTTGCCGAGTTGCAGGCCGCACCCCTGCAGTCGATTGATGTGCTGGGCGGCGGCCGTGCCGCGCTGGAGGCGGCCAACACCGAGTTCGGGCTGGCGCTGGCAG
>JBIKHR010000068.1:0-10567 GCA_044362035.1 Polaromonas sp.
CCACGATCATCACATCACCGGGCCGGATGCCGCGCATCTGCCCTTCGTTCATACCGCCCAGGCCGGACAGCAGCTCCACGCGTTTTTCGGTGTGTTGCAGCGCATAGGCCAGGTACGAGGCCACGGGAAACGAGCGCCGTGCGCCCACCAGCCAGATCGACGGTGCCGCCACCAGCATGTCCACAGCTTCATCAAAAATCGTGCTGTGCAGGTCGCGCTGCAATTCCTGCATGCCGGTGATGCTGCCGCCAATGAACTCATGGGCAATGTCTGCGCTGCTGAGCTGCCCTTGCGCGGCGGCAATCAGGCTGCGGATGCGCATTTGGTAGTCGCGCTGCGGGGCGATCTGCCGGGTGATGCCCTCGCGAAAGATTTTCTGCATTTCGGTGTAGCCCGAAAAACCAAAATGCTTGGCAAAACGGATGACGGCTGAAGGCTGCACGCCACACCGCCCGGCTACGTCCTGGATGCGGTCCAGCCCGATGTGGGCACGGTTTTCTTCGACATAGCGGGCGATCAGTTTGAGCTGCCGGCTCAGCGTGTCGAACTCCAGGGTGATGCGTTTGACGAGCAAATCGCCATCAGGCTGGGCCGTGTCGGCCCCGGCAGACGGGGGCAAGGCAGCATCCTGCACGGCGGCTGCACCGGGCGCGATGGTTGCAGAACTGGGCTTTTTCATGACACCAATTATGACGCCACGATGAAAAAGTAGAAAAGTTTTTCTAAATGTTTTTACCAGTGCTTTTAAATTCCATTGCTCCCTATACTTTGACCAACGATCAGCTGGCAATGCCTTTGGCAGTCCGCTGAAAACCGATCGACCCCCCTGGCTGACATGCCGGGACAGAGCCCAAAGGGAAGTTGCATGGAGATGGAGCCGATGATCGCGATACGTGGCCTGCGGGTCGCCTACCGCGACAACGAGGTGCTCAAGGGCATCGACCTGAACGTGGATCAGGGGCAATTCGTGGCCCTGCTGGGCGCATCGGGCTGCGGCAAGACCACCTTGCTGCGCACGATCTCCGGCTTTACCCAGGCCAAGGCGGGCAGCATTGATGTGCAAGGCCGCGACGTGCTTGCCGAACCACCCGAACGCAGGGACATGGCGATGGTGTTTCAGTCATACGCCTTGTGGTCGCACATGAACGTGATGCAAAACATCGGCTACGGCCTGAAACTGCGCCGTGTACCGCGTGAGCAGATCAAAGCCCGCGTCCTGGCGCTGCTGGACATGCTGGACCTGCAGGGTTTTGAAAACCGTCCTGTCGCCGAGTTGTCCGGCGGTCAGCGCCAACGCGTGGCGCTGGGGCGGGCTTTGGCGGTGGAACCCAAGATCCTGCTGCTGGACGAGCCCTTGTCCAACCTGGACGCCCGCATCCGTCTGCAAATGCGCCATGAAATCCGCTCGATTCAAAAACGTCTGAACCTGACCGCCATCCTGGTCACGCATGACCGTGAAGAAGCCATGGTGATGGCAGACCGCGTGGTGGTGCTGGACCAGGGCCGGGTCGCCCAGGTCGGCACGCCTGAAGAGGTTTTCCAGCGGCCCGCGTCTCCGTATGTGGCCTCCTTCATGGGGGCTGAAAACATTGTCGATTGCGATGCCCTGCGCGATGGCGACAGCGTGGCCCTGAGCGTGCCCAATGCCAGCCAGGCCCGAGTCAGGGGAGTCCACATGGCCGGCGATGCCGAAGGCCCGGTGCAGGTGCACTTTCGCAGCGAGCGGGCCAAGCTGTATCTGGAAGGTGCCCCGGCAGCCGATGCGCTGAAGCTGCCCGGCCGGATCACCCAGTCGAGCTACCTCGGCGGCGGCTATCGCTGCACAGTCCACACCGACAGCGGCCAGTTTTTCATCGACCACCCGACCTCTGTGTCGAGCGGCTCCGCAGTCACAGTCTGCATTCCGGCCGACGCGCTGCATGTGTATGCGCGCGAGACCAATCGCACCGCCTTGGCGCCGGCTTGAGCCTAGATATTTTTGTCACCACTTTCCAGTCGTTTTCCTGTCGTTTCCCTGTCAATCGTTCATCCAAGTCAATTCAATCAAAGGAGATCATCGTGAAGAAAATGCATCGCTCACTGGTTCGCACTCTTGCGGCATCCCTGGCCATCGGGCTGGGCTCATGGTCTGGCCTGGCCCAGGCACAAACCACCCTGAATGTCATCAGCGGCGGCTCGCAAAACATGGTCGATTACGTCACCGACTACCTCGGCCCCTTGTTTGAAAAGCAGAACCCGGGCGTCAAGGTCCGGGTGGTTGGCACGGGTCCGGACGATGCGGGCTCCCAGAAAATGATGGAAAAGCTGCAGGCCCAGAAAAGCGCCAACCTGGCGACCTGGGACACCGATGTGATCGTACCCAACCAGCAAAAAACCGGTGAGATGGTTCGTGACGGCCTGTTGCTCAAATACCGCGACAGCATCGCCACCGGCAAGTACGCTGTCAGCCAGTCTGCCAAGCAGGCGCTGGGCGTGAATGTCGATGGCTATGTGATGCCGATGTTTGAAAGCCAGACAGCCATGGCCTACAACCCCGACCTGGTTAAAAATCCTCCGGGTTCCTATGACGAGCTGCGCGCTTATGTGGCCAAGAATCCCAAGAGCTTTGGCTACAACGGCCTGAAAAACGGCATGTCCGGCGTCGCCTTTGTGGTCGGCTGGATGTACGCCTACGGCGGCAATGCCCAGGTGGTTCAGCAGGGCCCATACGATGTGAAATCGCAGGCTGGCTGGAAAACCGCTTTCAGTGATCTCAAGGCCTTCAACCAGCAAGTGGTGTTCACCCCCGGCAACGCCGGCACACTGGACATGCTCAACCGCGGCGAAATCGCCATGGGCCCGGTCTGGGTGGACATGTTCCACAGCTGGAAAGCTGAAGGCCGCCTGGCACCCAACCTGCGCCTGAAGATCTTGTCGCCGGGCATGCCTGGTCAGCCTTACTACTACGCCATCCCGGCCAAGGCCAAAAACATCGAGCTCGCCAAAAAGTTCATTGCCCTGGCCACCAGCCCAGAAGTGCAGGCCGAAGGCATTGTCAAGCGTTTCAACTGGTACCCGGGCATTGACGCCAACGTGGTCAAACCGGCCCTGGATGCCAAGATCTGGAACCAACTTTTTGTCGATGTGACACCGGCAGACCTGGCTAAAAATGCCAAACCGTTCCCGCTCGCGCCTTTCTTCAAGGATTTGCGTGAGCAGTACGAAGCCCAAGTCCAGAACTAAAACCCATGCGCAGCCCTTCCCGCTTATTTCATTCGGTCGCGCTGATGGCGCCGGCCCTGGTGATGGTCGGGCTGCTGTTCGTCTATCCGCTGGTCTACTCGCTTGCCTTTGCCTTTCGCAACGAGCAGACCGGCGGCTGGTACCTGGGCAACTTCGCCAAGGCTTTTTCGCTGTACGGCGGCGACATTGCCCTGACCGCGGGCGTGACGGTGTTGTCCACCGCCCTGGTTGGTGTTTTGGCCATTGCTGTGGCAGGCTACATCACGTTGGGCGAGAACCCGCGCGCTGTGAGCTTGCTGCGCTGGATTTACCGCTGGCCGCTGTTCATTCCCTTTGTCGTGGCCGCGCAGCTGATGCGTACCTTTCTGGCTAAAAACGGCATGCTCAACAACGCCCTGATGTCGCTGGGTGTGGTGGATCCGATGCACGCCATCAGCCTGCTGGACTGGCGCGGTGTCGTCATCACCTTTGTATGGAAGCAACTGCCCTTTGCCGCCTTGCTGATCAGCGGTGCCATGGCCTCGATGGACCGTTCCATGATTGAATCTGCACGCGGCCTGGGGGCCGGACGCTTTCGTATCCTGCTTGAAATCGTTGTGCCACAAGTGCGTTCCAGCATTTTTGTGGCCCTGATCCTTTCTTTCGTCACCATGCTCTCGGCCTTGTCGGTGCCGATGATGATCATTGCCGGCTCCTCCACCATGATCACAGTGGACATGGCCTGGCGCGTCAATTCTTATGGCGACTACGGCGTGGCCAATGCCCTGGGCTTTGTCTCCTTTGCCATGAGTGGCGTGGCAGCCTGGTTTTACCTTCGTCAAGGTATCCGCGAAGGCGGAAAACCATCATGAACAGCATGAAACTGCCAAGTTTCCGGACGCCCGACTGGGTCGGCGGCGTTTTGCGCGGCTTGCTGATCGGGCTGCTTGCCGTCGCGATTTTCGGGCCGCTGCTCAACATGCTGATCTGGACGGTCACGGAGGCCTGGTACTTCCCGGCCAAACTGCCTGTGCGCTGGGGCTTTGCCTTCTGGGGCAAAGTGTTTAAACCTGAAGCCGGCGCTATGGTCGCGCTCTGGACCAGTCTGGTGATTGCCGTTTGGACGGTTTTGTTGAGCCTGGCCGTGGCGATTCCGGCTGGCTACGCTCTCTCCAAGCGCGATCTGCCCATGCGCAGCCTGTTTTTACTTTTCTTCCTGTTACCCCAAGCCTTTCCAACCGTGGCCGTTCACATGAACATTGCCCGTATCTTTTACGAGCTGGGTCTGACCGGAACCTTCACCGGCGTGATGCTGGTACACGCGATTCAGGGGCTGGTGTTTGCAGTCTGGATTGCCTCTGCATCGTTTGCAGCCGTTGGCACTGAACAAGTCGAGGCGGCGCGCAACCTGGGGGCTTCCCCGCTGCGCGCCTTCATGACCGTGTCTTTGCCCTTGGCCGCACCGGGGTTGATGGCCAGCGCGATTTTTGTTTTCTTGATTTCGCTGGACGAATTTTCTGGGACTTTCTTTGTGGGAGTTCCCGAGGTGCGCACGCTGCCGCTGACCATGTTGAATGCGGCGATCGAAGGCAACTACCAGATCGCCTCCATCACGGCGCTGCTGCTGCTGGTCCCATCGGTGCTCTTCATGCTGTTTGTCGAGCGCTTCCTCAAAGCTGATGTGCTGTCTGGCGTGGGCAAGTGACGGTGGGGTATTCGCTCTGGCTGATGCCCAGCGCTGCGGACCAGGCAGAACTGACCGGCTGGGTGCAGCGCCTGGCGCCTGAGTTCGGGCAGCCCGCGTTTGTGCCGCATGTCACCATTCAGGGTGATCTGGAGACGCCACTTGACACCTTGCAAGCGCAAACTGCGGCGCTGGCCGCCAGTTGCCAAGTGCTTCAATGGCAAGTGAATGCCGTGCAAAGCACCGACCATTTCTTCCGCTGCCTGTACTTGCGGTTTGACGAAACAGCCGCCTTCCGGGCGCTGCAGACTGGGGCCCTTGCCATCTCTGGCACAGTCATTGGTTTGTCGCCCTATCCACACCTGAGTCTGGCTTACGGGCAGATGCAACCGGGGCAGCAGCCCCTGCTGTCTGCAGTAGAGCAAAATTTCCTCACCAGGCGGCTGACTTTTGACCGTATCAGTATTTGCCGCTCCTCCAAAGACATTCCCATTCCCGAATGGACTTGTCTGCAGAATTTCCCCCTGAAACCCATCAACTGACCATGAACCCGTCCTCTCCCCTGAAAAAACTCGCTGCCCACAGCGACCGCACCCATGACATCGCCTGCCTGGGCCGCCTGGCCGTGGATCTGTACGCCGAACAGTTCGGCGCGCCGCTGGAAGATGTGTCTAGCTTTGCCAAGTACCTGGGTGGCAGTTCAGCCAACATTGCTTTTGGCGTGGCCCGCCTGGGTCTGCGCGCCGCCATGATCTCGCGCGTGGGCGACGAGCAGATGGGCCGCTTTCTCATCAACACCTTGCAGCGCGAGGGTTGTGACACCACGCAAATCCAGCTCGACCCGGAGCGCCTGACGGGCCTGGTGCTGCTGGGACTGAAAGACCGTGACACTTTTCCCTTGCTGTTTTACCGCGAGAACTGCGCCGACATGGCGCTGGATGCGCAAGGCATTGACGAGGGTTTTATCGCGCAATGCCGGGCGCTGCTGATCACAGGCACGCACCTGAGCGCGCCGGGTGTGCGCGCGGCTTCAACGGCAGCGCTGGGCTACGCCCAAAAGCATGGCGTGCTGCGCGTGCTCGACATTGACTACCGCCCGGTGCTGTGGGGCCTGACCAAGCGCGGCGAAGGCGCCAACCGCTTTGTGGCCGATGCCAAGGTCACCGCGCAATTGCAGGCGGTGCTGCCGCAGTTTGACCTGCTGATTGGCACGGAAGAAGAGTTCATGATTGCCGGCGGCGTGCCGGGCGACTTGCTGGCCTGCCTGCGGGCGGTGCGCGCCATCAGTGAGGCAGCGCTGGTCGTTAAGCTGGGGGCGGCCGGTTGCTGCTTCATTCCGCATGAGATTCCAGCGCGCATCAGCGATGCCCTCACGGTGCAGGGTGAACGCATTGAAGTGATGAATGTGCTGGGCGCGGGCGACGCTTTTGCCGCCGGTCTGATGACCGGCTTTTTGCGCGGCCAGGATTTCACTGACGCAGCCAGGCTGGCCAACGCCTGCGGGGCCATCGTGGTGTCGCGCCATGCCTGCGCGCCGGCCATGCCGACGCCGGCCGAACTGGCGCACTGGTTCAGTGGCAGCCGCAACCCCAAGGTCGATGCCGACCGGCAGCTCGCCCACCTGCACCGCACCACCCCGGCGCGCAAGCCATGGGACGAACTCAGCGTGATGGCCTTTGACCACCGCAGCCAGTTTTACGACATGGCACGCATTGCCGGCGTGGGCGAAGAGCGCATCAGCGCGCTTAAAAATCTGCTGGTGCGCTCCTTTGAGCAAGTGCACCAGAGCCGGCAACTGCAAGGCCGGGGCGGCCTGTTGGTGGACGGCGGTGACTACGGCATGCAAGCGCTGGCCAGCGCCACCGGCCGCGGCTGGTGGGTCGGCCGGCCGGTTGAATTGCCGGGCTCGCGGCCTTTGCGCTTTGACGGCACCCTGTCTGTTGGCAGCGCCTTGCGCCGCTGGCCTGTCGAGCAGGTCGTCAAATGCCTGGTGCATTACCACCCGGACGACCCGGTTGATCTGCGGCTGGACCAGGAGTTACGCATCCGCGAACTGTGGGAAGCCACCCGTGACAGCGGCAACGAGTTGCTGATCGAGATCATCTGCCCCGCCGCCATGACGCCGGCCGGTACCGAAGACACTGCGGTGCTGCGCGCCGTCAAACGCTTTTATAACCTGGGCATTCAACCCGAATGGTGGAAGCTCGCACCCATGGCCGAAGCCGGCTGGCAAGCGCTGGCGGCGCTGATCGCCGAGCGCGACCCGCAATGCCGGGGCGCCGTCATTTTGGGTCTGAACCAGCCGCTGGCAGAGCTTGCCGCCAGCTTCAGGCTAGCGCACAACCCGGTGGTCAAGGGCTTTGCGGTGGGACGTTCGCTGTGGGCCTCGGCTGCGCAGCGCTGGTTGCTGGGCAGCATGGATGACCAGACCTTGGTCAATGAGGTCGCGCATAATTTTGAATACCTCGTAGACGCCTGGCGCGCACGCCAGCCCAAGGACAAGACCCTATGAAGAGCCCCCGCGCCACCCGCCGCCTGACCATGACGCAGGCCCTGGTCAAACACCTTGCGGCTTTGCGCATTGAAACCGCTGATGGCAGCGTCGTGCCCTACTGCGCCGGTGTTTTTTCGATCTTCGGCCACGGCAATGTGGCCGGCCTGGGTGAAGCCCTGTGGGCCGAGCGCGCCACACTGCCCACCTGGCGTGCGCACAACGAGCAGGCCATGGCGCACACCGCCATCGCCTATGCCAAAGCACAGTTCCGCCAGCGCATCATGGCTGTCACCAGCTCTATCGGCCCCGGGGCCAGCAACCTGCTGACCGCCGCCGCGCTGGCGCATGTCAACCGGCTGCCGGTGCTGCTGCTGCCGGGCGACACCTTCAGTTCGCGCGCGCCCGACCCGGTGTTGCAGCAACTGGAGAACTTTCAACAAGGCGACCTGAGCGTGAACGACGCCTTTCGCCCCGTCACGCGCTACTTTGACCGCATCACCCGTGCCGAGCAAATTCTCACGGCCCTGCCCCGCGCCATCGAGCTCATGACCGACCCTGCCGCCTGTGGCCCGGTCTGCCTGGCCTTGCCGCAAGACGTGCAGACCCATGCCTTTGACTGCCCCGAAGACTTTTTGCAGCCGGCCTTAGTCCGCTTTCGCCGGCCTGCCGCAGATGCCCACGAGCTGGCCCAGGCCGCTGCCCTGCTGCGCAGCGCACAACGCCCGATCATCATTGCAGGTGGCGGCGTTCTGTACAGCCAGGCCTGGGACGCCTTGCGGGCCTTCGCCGAACTGCATGGCATTCCGGTAGCGGAAACCCAGGCCGGCAAGAGCAGCCTGTCCTGGGACCATGCGCTGAACCTGGGCGCTGTCGGCGTCACCGGCTCGCCAGCAGCCAATGCCCTGGCCGCACAGGCCGACGTGGTGCTGGCCATCGGCAGCCGCTTGCAGGACTTCACCACCGGTTCGCACAGTCTGTTCACTGCCGCCCGCCTCATCAGCCTGAATGTGCAGCCCTTTGACGCCGGCAAATGGCGCAGTCTGCCGCTGGTAGCCGATGCACGCAGCGGCCTGGCGCAACTCACGCAGGCACTTGCCGGCTGGCAGGCGCCCGCAGCTTTCACAGCCCAGGCCCGCAGCCAGGCGCAAGACTGGAACACACGCGTGCAAGTGCTGACCAGTGCCAAGCCTGAAGCCGGCGTGCTGCCCTACGACGCCGATGTGATTGGGGTTGTGCGCGACTCGGCCGCCCACAGCGACCAGAGTGATGTGGTGGTTTGCGCCGCCGGCACCTTGCCCGCCGAGTTGCACAAGCTCTGGCGCGCCGGCCAGCCCGGCAACTACCACGTCGAATACGGTTTCTCGTGCATGGGCTACGAGATCGCCGGCGGGCTGGGCGTCAAGATGGCCAGACCTGCGCAGGAAGTCATCGTCATGCTGGGCGACGGCTCCTACATGATGATGAACTCTGAAATCGCCACCTCGGTGATGATGGGCCACAAACTCATCATCGTCGTGCTGGACAACCGCGGCTACGGCTGCATACAGCGGCTGCAAACGGCTTCGGGCAGTGCCAGCTTCAACAACATGCTGAGCGACTGCGTGCCCGAGGGCGGGCAGATGCCGGCGATTGATTTCGCGCTGCATGCGCAAAGCCTGGGCGCCCACGGCGTGCATGTCGCCAACCTGGACGAACTCCGCACAGCCATGACCCATGCACGCGCGGCCAGCCACACGCAGGTGATCGTCATCGACACCACGCACACCCGCACCACGCCCGATGGCGGCTGCTGGTGGGAAGTCGCCATACCCGAAGTGTCAGAGCGGGCGCAAGTGAACGACGCCCACGAGCGTTACCTGGCCGGCCGTCGGGACCAGCGCGCCTGAGAACAACCAAAAACCGATTCACGAACGAAATGAATAACGGAGAAGAGACCCCATGAGCTGGAATGTACGCATAGGCATCAACCCCTTGAGCTGGATGAACGACGACCTGCCCGCGCTGGGCGGCGAAACCGCGCTGGAAACCGCACTGGCCGAGGGCAAGGAAATCGGCTACGAAGGCTTCGAACTGGGCAACAAATTCCCCAAAGACGGCCCTGCCCTCAAGGCCAAGCTCGATTCTTTTGGTCTGGCTTGCGTTTCTGGCTGGTACTCGGGCTTTCTGGCCGAGGACAGCGTTGCGTCAGAAATCGAGCGCTGCAAGGCGCACATGAGCAAGCTGCAATACAACGGCGTCAAAGTGGTGGTGTATGGCGAATGCGCCGGCACCATCCAGGGCCAGATCGACACGCCGCTGGCCAAGCGCCCCCGGTTTGCCAGCGACGCGCTTTGGAAAGCCTACGCCGAACGGCTGAATGCCTTTGGCGCTCACCTGAAAAAAACCTATGGCATCACGCTGGCCTACCACCACCACATGGGCGCGTATGTCGAATCTCCCGACGACGTGGACCGCCTGATGGCGCTGACCGACCCCGCCAGCGTGGGCCTGTTGTATGACACCGGCCACGCCTACTTTGGCGGCGCCACTGAGCCCGACCTGCTGCTGAAAAAACATGTGGCTCGCGTGGTGCATGTGCACTGCAAAGATGTGCGCCCCAAGGTCATCGCCCAGGCGCGCAATGACGGCTGGAGTTTTCTCAATGGCGTGCTCAACGGCACCTTCACCGTGCCAGGCGACGGCGTGATTGATTACGACGCCATTTTGAGCACCCTGCATGCGGCCGGTTACCAGGGCTGGCTGGTGGTCGAAGCCGAGCAAGACCCTGCACTGGCCCCCAGCTACGCCTACGCGCAAAAAGGCTTTCAGACGCTGCGCAGCATTGTGGATCGCCTGAACACCACCCCGGCAGGCGCTTGACATGGTGAGCCCCCTGCTGGTCAAGGCGGCGCCGCAAGGCCGCGAGATTGTCAACATCACGCCAGAGCGCGCTGGCTGGACTTATGTCGGCTTTCGCGCCCTGCGTCTTTCAAAAGGCGAGACTGAAAGCCTGAACACGGGCGACAAGGAACTGTGCCTCGTGGTGCTCAGTGGCACGGTCGATGTCACCGTGCAAGGCGAGTGCTTTGCCGGCCTGGGTGTGCGCAACAGTGTGTTTGACGACATGGCGCCGGCCGCCATCTACGTGCCGCCGGGTCAAAGCCTGAGCGTGTGCGCCACGCGCAACGCCGAGATTGCCTTGTGCACGG